>JBJFBU010000109.1:0-9183 GCA_051888595.1 Candidatus Gastranaerophilaceae bacterium
GTAATCTATGTTTTATCAAAATCAAAAAATCGACACGTTTTTTACTAACATGTCGATTTTTTATATAAAGATTTAATTCACCAAATTAATACATTCCGATAATATTTCTTACATCAGTTAGAACTTTTTTTGAAACAGCTCTCGCATTTTCTGTTCCTTCTCTAAGAATTTCGGTAACCTCATCTATATGATTTTCATAGTATTTTCTACGTTCACGAATTTCTTTGAAATGTTCATTTACTTTAACAGCCAATTGTCGTTTGCAATCAGCACAACCACGTTTTCCGGCTTTACATTCTTCTTCAATTTGTTTAATATCTTCTGCAGTACCAAAAATTTCCCAATATTTAAAAGCAACTTCGCATTTATCAGGATGACCTAAATCGTCCTTTCTTGCTCTTGAACGGTCTGTAATGCATTGCATAATACGTTTTGTAGTTGTTTCTTCATCATCAGAAATCTTAATATCATTGTTAAATGATTTACCCATTTTGCAACCGTCAACACCAGGAAGTAATGGACAGTTATTCAATTTTGGAGTAGGTTCAACGAAATAATCTGTCTTGTAGACATTATTGAATCGTCTTGCCATATCACGAGTTAATTCAACATGAGCTACCTGATCTATTCCAACTGGCACATAATGAGCATTTACAGATAATATATCAGCCGTCATTAGCACAGGATAACCCATTAGTCCAAATCCTATTTGAGAATTTGTTCCTTCTTTTGATTTTAATATTTTAGCCATATCTTTTAGTGTAGGATCTCGTTCTACCCAGTTTTGAGGTGTAACCATTCCTAAATATATGTTTAATTCAGCAATTTCAGGAATTGTTGATTGTACAAAAACAGTTGATTTTTTAGGATCAATTCCGCAAGCCAACCAATCAATTACAACATTATAAACATTATCTTTCAATACATCAGTTTTGTCATAACCTGTTGTTAATGCGTGCCAATCAGCAACAGAAAAGTAACAATCATAGTCATTTTGAAGGTTTACCCAATTTGTTATAACACCCATATAATGACCCAAGTGTAACCTACCAGTCGGACGCATTCCCGACATAATTCTTTTCTTTTCTTCCATATTTGCCTCCTAGCACATTTTAACAGGATTATTTTAATTCTGCAATATATTCTGAAATTTTATTAATACACCAATTTGTTGACCAATGACTTCCTCTTTGTGCCAAATATAATTCTACTTTATCATTTACAACTGCTAAAATTCTTGCATTTTTTGATGGTGCTATTCTATCCGTTTTAGAATGTACTATCAAAATTGGACATTTTACAAGGGGCAAATTATTAAAGTTATCAAATTTTTGTATAAATTCAACATCTTTAAAATGTTTTTTAAAATATTTCTTCAAAAATCTTATTCTTAAACGACGCAAATAGAAATTCGCCATGTCAATCGCTGAATAATGAATATTTAAAACCGGAGATTGTAAAATTAAAGCTTTAACATTATTATGAATTGCAGTATAAGTAGCTACAGTAGTACCTAAAGAGTGTCCCCACAAAATTACATCTTCAGATTTTATACCCAAACTTTTTAGTTTCGCTAAAGCAGCTTCTGCATCAGTATAAATGCCTTTTTCCGAAGGTAATCCCCAACTACGATAATGACCTCTATATGATAGCATAAACAACCCATATCCATGTTTTAATGCAAATTCTGCTATATCTTGATGATTCAATATAGATTCTGCTTGACCATGAAAGTATAAAATCGTTGGTTTGTCTTTTTGTGGTGCTATAAACCAAGCAAAAAGTCTTGCCCCATCAATTGTTACAAACCTTTCAGTCTTAAATTTTCCAAGTAAGTTTCTTTTAACTCTTTCTGCTCTTAGTTTTGCAGGTTGAAAAATTAAATAATTTTCTATACCTAGCCTAAAAAAACGTAAAAATTGTGACCTACCCATAAAAAACGGATAAATTATTATATAAATAATCTTTTTTAGAAGTAATAGATAAAATATAAACTTACGCATAAGCTAATTATAGCATTCAGTGGAAATATTACAGCGGTATATTAACCAATTGTTACGTCTAATTTTTCAAATATTTTTTTAAATATTTACCTGTATACGATTTCGCAATTTTTGTTATTTCCATTGGTGTACCTTGTGCAACAACTTCACCACCTGTACTTCCACCTTCTGGACCTAAATCAATAATATGGTCTGCTACCTTTATCAAATCTAAGTTATGTTCAATTATTAATATTGTATTTCCGTTGTCAGCAAGCTTTTGAACAATCTTTATAAGTTTATCTAAATCTGACCAATGCAAGCCAACAGAAGGTTCATCCATCAAATACAAAGTTTTTCCTGTAGCTTTTTTATTTAGTTCAGCAGCAAGTTTAATCCTTTGAGCTTCACCACCAGAAAGAGTCGTAGAACTTTGACCTAGTTTAATATAATCAAGTCCAACGTCATATAATGTTTGTAATTTTCTTTTTATAGGTGCAATATTTTCAAAGAATTCTAATGCATCAGCAACACTCATTTCCAAAACTTCAGAAATAGTTTTTCCTTTATATTTAACTTCTAAAGTTTCTTGATTATAGCGTTTTCCTTTACAAACATCGCATTTTACATAAACATCTGAAAGGAAATTCATTTCGATTTTCTTTACGCCATCACCCTTACAAGCTTCACAACGACCACCTTTAACATTAAAACTAAACTGACCTTGTGTATAACCTCTAACCTTAGCTTCATTAGTTTTTGCGAACAATGCTCTTATTGGCGTAAACACGTCAGTATATGTTGCTGGGTTTGAGCGTGGAGTTCTTCCTATTGGAGATTGGTCAATATTTATAACCTTATCTATATTTTCAAAACCCAAAATATCGTCAATACCTTGTGGTTTTGGTTTATTTTTTAGTAATTTATACTTAGCAAATTCACTAATTAAATCTTGCATTAACGTTGATTTACCTGACCCTGAAACGCCAGTAATAACAACAAGTTTACCTAATGGGATATCTAAATCAATATTTTTCAAATTATTCAAGTATGCATTTTTAATTGATAAAAATTTACCATTACCTTCTCTTAATTTTGATGGTACAGGAATAAATCTTTCGCCACTCAAATATTTTCCTGTAATTGATTTTTCGTTTTCAATTATATCCTCAACTTGACCGGTTGCAATAATTTCTCCACCGTTAATACCAGCTTTTGGACCAATATCAACAATATAATCTGCACTTCTTATTGTATCTTCGTCATGTTCAACAACAATAAGAGTATTACCTAAATTTCTAAGTTTAAATAGAGTTTTAATAAGTTTATCATTATCTCTTTGGTGCAAACCTATTGATGGCTCATCTAAAACATATAGTACACCTGATAAACCACTACCAATTTGAGTAGCAAGTCTAATCCTTTGAGCTTCACCACCTGACAAAGTCCCAGCCATTCTTGCTAAATCAAGATAGCCAAGACCTACATCTTGTAAAAATTTAAGCCTTGCCCTAACTTCATCCAATATTTGCTTTGCAATCTGTAATTTATAATCATCTAACTCTAAATACAAAGAATCAACAAATTGGATTTCTTCGTCAATCGACATTTTTGTAAATTCAAAGATATTTTTGTTTGAAATAGTAACAGCTAACGGAAAAGGTTTTAATCTTGCACCTTCGCAAGCGGTACAAGGTTTTGTAACCATATACTTTTCAATTTCTTCTTGCCAATATTCGCCATTAGCTTCATTATATTTTTTTTCCAGAAATGGAATTACACCTAAATACCTTGAATATTGGGATTTATATCGATTTGTTCCAAATTGTTTAACTGTAAGCTTAACAATATCATCTGAACCATATAAAATAATATCTTGTTGTTCTTTAGACAAATCCTTAAATGGCAAATTCATATCAATAGCAAAGTTATGACAAACAGATGACAACAAATCTGCATAATAATCTGTAGATGATTTTGCCCACGGATAAATAGCACCGTCTTTTATAGATAAGTTTTTATCAGGTACTACCAAATCTGCATCAACAATAAAATCTGCACCCAAACCAGAACAACGTTCACACGCACCATAAGGACTATTAAAACTAAAAGAACGAGGTTCTAATTCTTCAAAACTCAACCCACATTTTTCACAAGAAAATTTTTCAGAATATAAAATTTCTTCTTTTAATTCAACCAAATCAACAATTACAACACCATTTGATTTTTTTAAAGCTGTAACAACGCTATCAGCTAATCTTGATTTTATTGAAGGTTTTATAACTAACCTGTCAACAACAACAGAAATACTATGTTTCTTCGTTTTTACAAGTGCAATTTCGTCTTCATCTATATTAAAAATTTCACCATCAACTTTAACCCTCACAAAGCCTTCTTGTTGAAGGTCTTTGAATAGATTTTGATATTCTCCTTTTTTCTCCTTTACAATAGGAGCTAAAAGTTGAATTTTTGTACCTTCTTTTAGCTTTAAAATTGAAGCAACGATTTCATCAATCGTCTGAGGTTTAATTTCTTCGCCACATTTTGGACAATGAGGAACACCTATTCTTGCATATAATAATCGTAAAAAATCATAAATTTCAGTTACTGTTCCCACTGTAGAACGAGGGTTGTTACTAGTCGTTTTTTGATCAATTGAAATTGCAGGTGATAATCCATCAATACTTTCAACGTTTGGTTTATCCATTTGTCCTAAAAATTGACGAGCATAAACAGAAAGACTTTCAACATATCTTCTTTGTCCCTCTGCATAAATTGTATCAAAAGCTAATGAGCTTTTTCCTGAACCTGAAACACCAGTAAAAACAATAAATTCGTTCTTTGGAATTTCCAAAGAAACATTTTTTAAATTGTTTTCTTTTGCACCCCTTATAACAATTTTTTCGTTCATATTAAAATTATTGCACAAATTTTAAATATTGAACATTTTACATAAAAAGAATTTGTAACGATATATTACACTTTTGTAGAAAAATAGCAATAAATTATTATTTTCAAATTTTTAATACCATGTGTGTATGGAGGTCTAGTTTGAATATACAGGGAAATAATAACGTAAATTTTGGTTGGAGTTGTGAAACTCATAAGAAAATTATGTCTACAGCAATAAAAGATTTACCTGAATTCCAAAAGTATAAGGATACATTGGAAGACTATGTTCAACGTCCAGATCACGATGACATTGGATTTTTAGCTAACAAACATTTTTACTTTGGTAAAAAAGTAAATACTGATACATTTGAAGGTAAAAAATCTGATATGGACAAGTCTGACATCATAATAAATGAGCTTATTGATTCAGCACCAAAGAAAAATACCGTTTTAAAAGCATTTAGTAAAATTTTTAATACAGATGCTGTAAGTTTTATGGATTACAGCGGAAGAAACAATGCAAAAGCAGCATTTGAAGATCAAATTGAAATTATGGATAATGCAATAGAAGATGAAGATGACGACTTTGCTATCCAAAATGCCGCAAGAGCATGTCACTTCCTTCAAGATGTAGCTCAACCTCAACATGTTGAAGACAACAATGTCGTTGGTAAAGCAATAGATTTAAAAATTCATACAGATTACGAAGATTACGCAGAAAAAAATGCAGACACTTTCGCAAGCAACTGTATAACAAAAGACAGAATGCCAAGAAAAGCTCCTAACTTGTTCCTTGATACCTTTGCAACAACAAAAGGGGGAACAAAAATTACTAGGGAAAACGAACCTAATTGGAGCGAAATTACTCAAAAACAATTTAATTTGGCAGTTCAAGCAACTAAAGAATTCCTACAAAATGTAAGTGCTCAAATGGGCTTAAAAAACAGGGGTGAAAATTCACCTGAAAAAGCCTAGTTTTACAATAAACTTGTGGGGTAATGCTTCTTAACAATTTGCTTAATAACCTTTGCAATTGATTATGTTTATGCTACTATTTTGTTAGATATTTAGTTTGATAGGTAAATCCTAGTTCTTAAAAGAATGAAACTATTTATCTCGTAGTAAAAGACACAATGTAAAGGAGAAGAAAGATGCCAGTAGCATCAATGATTGAACTTTTAGAAGCAGGTGTACACTTCGGACACCAAACACAAAGATGGAACCCAAAAATGAAACCGTATATATACGGTGCTAGAAACGGAATTTACGTTATCGATTTACGCAAAACATCTGAATTATTAGATGTAGCTTATGACGTTGTTCGTGATGCAGCAGCTAAAGGTAAGAATGTTTTATTTGTTGGTACAAAAAAACAAGCTGCAGAAGTTGTAGCTCAAGAAGCACTTAGAGCTGGTGCATACTATGTTAATAGAAGATGGTTAGGCGGTATGATGACTAACTTTGAAACTATAAAAACAAGAGTTAATAAATTAAAAGAATATGAAAGCTTTATCGAAAGCGGTCAAATCGAAAAATTACCTAAAAAAGAACAAGCTCAAATTAACAAACAATTAGCTAAATTGAGCAAAACTTTAGGCGGTATTAAAGATATGAGAGGTCTTCCTGACGTATTATTCGTTGTTGATCAACAAAAAGAAGACATCGCAATCTTAGAAGCTAAAAAATTAGGCGTACCTGTTATTTGCTTAGCTGATACAAACGCTAACCCTGATAACATTGACTATATCATCCCTGGTAATGATGATGCTATCAGATCAGTACAATTAATAGCATCTAAATTAGCTGATGCAGTTTTAGAAGGTAAACAACTTCGTGAAAACAAAGCTAACAATACTTCTAAAGTTGAAGAAATTAAAGCTGAAGATGCTGGCGTTACAGAAGAAGTTAAGGCATAATGGAGGAAACTATGAATATTACAGCAGCTATGGTAAAAGAACTTCGTGACAAAACTGGTGCTGGCATGATGGATTGCAAAAAAGCACTTGCCGAAGTTGATGGTGATATGGAAAAAGCAACTGAAGCTTTAAGACAAAAAGGTATTGCTTCTGCTGAAAAGAAAATGGGCAGAATTGCAGCTGAAGGTCTTGTTGCTTCTTATGTAAATGATAACGTTGGTGCTATGATTGAAGTAAACTGTGAAACTGACTTCGTTGCTAAAAACGCAGAATTTAAAGAATTATGCCAAAACTTAGCAGAATTAGTTGCAGAAGCTAAACCTGCTGACGTTGATGCTTTACTTGCAACTGTTTGCCCAAAATGTGGTAAAAAAGTTGAAGATGTTATCAAAGAAAAAATCGCTTCTATCGGTGAAAAAATTACAGTTAGAAGATTCGTTCTTTTAGAAGGTAACAACGCAACTTACATCCACAACGGTAAAATTGGTGTTCTTCTTAATGCTGATAAACAAGATGCTGATTTACTTAAAGATATTTGCTTACACATCGCTTCATGTGCTCCAGAATATCTTTCAAGTGATGAAATCCCAGCAGAAGTTAAAGAAGAAGAAAAACGTATCGAAATGGGTAAAGAAGATTTGGCTAAAAAACCTGAAAATATTAGAGAAAAAATCGTTGAAGGTCGTTTACACAAAATCTTAGCTCAAAAATGCTTACTTGAACAAGCTTTTGTTAAAGATCCTAGCATGACTGTTGCTCAACTTGTTGAAGGCAAATTGAAATTAAACAAATTTGTAAGATACACTTTGGGTGAAGGCTTGGAAAAACGTAACGAAAACTTCGCTGATGAAGTTATGAGCCAAATAAAAAAATAATTAGGTAAAACTAATATACAAAAAAGGAATTCGATAATCGGATTCCTTTTTTTATTTAATATATCATTTATTATGCAAAAATAGACTCATCTACATGTCTTTTCATAACCTTTGCACCCAATTCTTGCTTTGTAATACAACCGTCTTTATTTAAGTCTAAACCTTTATTTGCAGAATATGAGCGATTTCCAACAGATGTTAATACTTCATTTTTAGCTTTTGATGGCATAAAAATTAACGCATATAAATCACCTGCTGTTAAATTTCTACCTTTTAGACCCGAAATATTTTTTGCATTATTCAAATATTTTTCTACATAATCTAATTGTTGTGTCGGTGACATATTCGCTAGAGCTTGAGTTGATGTTCCCAATGATTTTGCAGTTGATGGCAGAAATTGAATCAAACCAACAGCTCCAGAACGCTTGTTAACCGCCCTTGAATTTAAACCAGATTCTGCATTCATTACACCTAGTAAATCTTTATAATCACAGCCAATTCTTTGTGCCACTTGCTTTGTTTTATTCAAAAATTCTTTATCCAAATTTACTTTAGGTCTAGAATTTCCAATTTTTACATTTAAAATATCTGAAAAATTAAAACTTGGCATTTTAAAATTAAAATTGTTATTAAATTGAGATGTATTTACAGTAAAATTATTGTTCCATGAAATATTACTAAAAATACTCATTGGTAAATTTACATTAGACGAATGCATATTACCAACAAAATTAAGATTTTGATGGTTCATGCTTATCATATTTCCTTTGCTGTTAAAAGAAAATGTAAATTGCATAAATTTCTCCAAAATATCTCGTATGTATATAAAGTAATTTTATAAAAAAAAATTGCCTAATTTTGAAAAATTTTTAAACAAAAAAAGAGGTCATCAGACCTCTTTTTAAAACCTTGTTAAAAAACTATTAGATAGCTTTTTGAACTTTATTAGCTTTCAAACATGATGAGCATACTGTCATTTTTCTAACAACACCATTTTCAATAACTTTTACAGTTTGAAGATTTGGAGCTTGTCTATGTACATTTTGCTTATGAGAGAAAGTAACCTTTGCTGCTTTTAGAGGTGTTTTACCACATTTTTCACATTTTCTTGACATAATAATCATCCTTTTCTACTGTCTTATGTAACTAGAATATATCAAATATATTTGATTTACAAGTACTTAAATAAAATTTGTTAATTTATTTTATTGAAAAATCCCTTGCTAACAATACCTGAATTTCTCCAGGAGCTAAAATTGTATTAATACGACCCTTTGAAATTATTGGAATATCATCTATTTTTACAGGAACAATCGAAACTTTTTCACTTAAATGTGGAACTGAAATCTTCACATTTTGCATATTTTGAAAATCCATGTTTCCAATTACAATAACTGAGCTTCTATTATTTGTTCTTGCATAAGCAAACACATTAGCTGAATTTGTAGATAACGGTACAAATCTTGCATCAGGTAAAGTTTGTGACATCATAAACTTAAATTTGTTTGCTAGTATAAA
>JBJFBU010000110.1:0-9124 GCA_051888595.1 Candidatus Gastranaerophilaceae bacterium
ACCAGGGACCTCACCCTTATCAGGGGTGCGCTCTAGCCACCTGAGCTAATAGCCCACATCTCGTTCGTATCCCTAATCTATCATAAAAGTTTTTTAAAATCAAGTATTTTTTTATACATATATTACAATTAATCCTAAAAGTATTCCAAGCATTACAAAAAATGCTGGTAATTTACTTCTATACATTAATATTGACTGTGGTAAAATTTCTGCAAATACTACATATAACATTGCACCCGATGCAAAACTTAAGCTCAATGCCAAGCCCAACGGTCCTATATCACCTAACCAATATCCCAAAATTCCACCTAGTACTATCGGTGCACCTGTTATAGCTGTTATTAAAATTGCTACACTCCTTTTTAAGCCACCATTTATTAATGGAACTGCAATTGCCATGCCTTCAGGTATATTGTGTAAACCTATCAAAATTGTTAATACTAATGCTGATCCCTCTAATACACCTTTTGAATTTGAATACGATGCACCTATTGTCATACCCTCAGGCAAGTTATGCAGTGCTATCGCACATGCCATTATTATTCCTGCTACAAAAAGTGATGCTTTATTATCTCTTTTTCTTATGTGAACTGATAAATGGTCACTGTGTATTATCTCATCTAAATCATCCGCTGTTTTAGGATGCATTTCATCTATGTGTGATACTTCATGGTTTGTAACTTTATCTATTACTAAATTGAAAAAATAAACAACAAATGCACCAAGTGCAATTCCAAAAGTTACTATGAATATATTAGTTTTTGTTTCTATTGAACTTATTATTAAGTCAAAACAAACAATTGCTATCATAATTCCGGCAGCAAAGCTTAACAACAAACTTACTGTTTTTGACGAATCTTTTTTAAATAATGCCCCTATTGCTCCACCTAAAGCTGTTCCTCCAATTCCAGAAATGGCTGTAATATAAATTAAAAACAAAAACTTTTCCATAATTTTTTCTTCTATCCTCTACTTACAAATCAATTATATCACTTAAATAAAAAATGTTAGGATAACATAACTTTTTACTCATTATAATTCATTTTTTTGTGTAATATATTTATGAAAACTCAATTTAAACTTAACTTTATGGATTTTCTAGCATTGGTGCTAGAAGTTTTTGGTTAGAAATGTCAGGCTTAAAATAATATTGAAAAGCAAATTAGTGATAATGACAGAAAAACTGTAAATATGCTTCAATTTAAGTTAGATTGAACAAATTTTTTTGATTTATAATAATCTTAGATATTATTCAAATGAGGTTGTTATGAAAGCTTTAAAATCATTACGTTTACATATCGGTGTTTTTGGAAGAACTAATGTCGGAAAATCATCGTTTCTTAATAAAATTACAAATCAAGATATTTCAATTGTTTCTGACATAGCTGGTACAACTACAGATGTTGTTGAAAAATCAATGGAGCTTCTTCCTATCGGACCTGTAACTTTTTTAGATACTGCTGGACTTGATGATATTTCGACTCTTGGCGAAAAGCGTATTGAAAAAACACACAAAATACTTAATCGCTGTGATATGGCTGTAGTTATTACTGATAAATTTGAGCTTGATGAAATTGAAAAAAATATTATTCAAGATTTTAAAAAATTAAACATTCCATACCTTGTTGTTGTAAACAAGCAAGATAACAATTTAGATGCAATTTCCGAATTTTTAGTAACGTCTACAGTCACAGACAAAAATATTATAGATAAATTTAAACATGCACTTATAAAACTATTACCCGATGATTTCATAAATGCACCTAAAATTGTTGGTGATTTGGTTAATGAAAAAGCAACTGTAATTCTTGTTATTCCAATTGACAAAGAAGCTCCAAAAGGAAGAATTATTTTACCACAAGTCCAAACAATAAGAGATTTACTAGATTCTAATTGTATTACACTTGTTGTAAAAGAAAGTGAACTAGAAGATGCTCTAAATAGCTTAAAAAATCCACCTGCACTCGTTGTAACAGATTCACAAGCTTTTAAAACAGTTAGTGAAATTGTTCCTGATTCTATACCGCTAACTTCTTTTTCTATACTTTTTGCAAGATTAAAAGGTGATTTAAAAGAATTTATTAACGGTGCAAATGCTATTGAAAAATTAAAAGATAATTCTAAAATATTGTTTTTGGAAAGTTGTACACACCATGCTATAGATGACGATATTGCTAGAGTTAAAATTCCAAAATTACTTTTGAATAAAACTAAATTGAATTTACAATTTGAATATTTTACTGGTCATGATTTTCCTGACGTAAGCAATTATGATTTGATAATCCACTGCGGTGCTTGCATGACTAATCGCAAGGAAGTCTTATCTAGAATCCTTATTGCAAATGAAAAAAATATACCTATCACTAATTACGGTATCGTTATTTCTTATTGTTTAGGAATTTTACCTCGTGCTACAAAAATATTTTCATGATATAATTTTTTTAACGAATGGAGATTTAATAAGATGGCAATTACAGTTAAAGATGTTGAACATGTAGCTAAATTAGCTCGTTTAGAGCTTACTGAAGAAGAAAAAGAAAAATTCACACGTCAATTGGGTGATGTTCTTAGATATGTTGATCAAATGAATGAAGTTGATACTTCAAATGTTGAACCTCTTTCTCATCCAATAGATTTTACAAACGTAATGAGAGAAGACGAAATTCATTATGAGCAAACAAAAGAACAGCTTATGGCTAACGCTCCTGATGAAGAAGATGGATTTTTCAAAGTTCCAAAAATTAATTAAAAACTTAACTTTTTTGACAATACCGCATGTTCTGCGGTATTGCTATTTATAATAAATAAACTATCACACTTGGGGGAAAAATGGGAACAGAAACAAAGTATATATTTGTTACAGGTGGTGTTGTAAGCTCACTTGGCAAAGGCATTATTGGTGCATCTTTAGGAAAATTATTGAGAGCAAGAGGTTTTTCTGTTGCCATTCAAAAGTTTGATCCATATATTAATGTTGACCCCGGAACAATGAGCCCGTTTCAGCATGGTGAAGTGTTTGTAACTGACGATGGAGCTGAAACAGATTTAGACCTTGGGCATTATGAAAGATTTATTGATTCTAATTTTGCACAAATAAACAACGTTACTTCTGGTAATGTATACCAAACTGTTATAAACAAAGAAAGAAAAGGTGAATACTTAGGTGCAACTGTACAAGTCGTTCCTCATATTACAAATGAAATAAAATCTAGAATTTACAAAGCAACTGAACAGTTTAAACCTAACTTTATGATTATTGAAATCGGTGGAACAATCGGTGACATTGAAAGTTTACCTTTTATTGAAGCAATTCGTCAATTTAAAACAGAAATTGGAATTGGTAATGCTATTTCTGTACATTGCACATTATTGCCGTATTTGCCAACATCTGGGGAATTAAAAACAAAACCTTCTCAACATAGTGTAAATGTTTTGAGAAGTTACGGTATTCAACCAGAAATATTGGTATGTAGAACATCCCATCCACTACCACAAGAAGAAAAAGAAAAATTAGCATTATTCTGCTCTGTTCAAAAAGATGCTGTAATAGAATGCCGTGATATGAAAAGTATCTATGAAGTACCATTAGCACTTGAAGAACAAAATATGGCTGCAGTTGTTTTAAACTTACTTAGAACTTGTTACAAGCGTGCTGATTTAAAATCTTGGGAATCACTTGTTGAAAAAATAAGAAATCCAAAACGCACAATTGACGTTGCGATTGCTGGCAAATATACTAAACTTTCTGATGCTTATATTTCTGTGGTTGAAGCTTTAAAACACGCTGGATATTCAAATGAGGCAAAAGTAAATATTCACTGGATAAACTCCGAAGATTGCGTTGATTATGAAAAATGCAAAGAGTTAATGCAAGACATACAAGCTGTTGTTGTCCCTGGAGGCTTTGGAGTAAGAGGTATTGAAGGCAAATTGAATGTCATTAGATATGCTCGTGAAAACAATGTTCCGTTCTTAGGTTTATGTTTAGGTATGCAATGTGCTGTAATTGAATATGCTAGAAATGTTTTAGGACTAAAGGATGCAAATTCAAAAGAATTTTCTGAAGAATGTGAAAATCCTGTAATTGACTTAATGTTGGAACAAAAAGACGTTACAACATACGGTGGTACAATGCGTTTGGGACAATATGAATGTCATTTAAAGAAAAATTCAGTTGCAAGAAAGGCTTATGGCACAGATGTAATCTATGAAAGACATAGACATAGATATGAAGTAAACAATGCTTATATTGATGATTTAGAAAAAGTTGGATTAATCTTCTCTGGAAAATCTCCAAACGGAAAATTGATGGAAGTTGTTGAATTACCTAAAAATGACTGGTTTGTTGCTTCTCAATTCCACCCAGAATTCAAATCTAGACCTGAAAGACCTCATCCTTTATTCAAAGGTTTAATAGATACTGCAATTAAAAAAGGTAAATAAAATAAGTACTATATAATTTCACAACCTGTAGGTATTGTTTTTAAGCCATCAACATGCCAGTAATCTTCAACTTGGTTTATTTTTTCATTTAACACAAAATAAGTTGAACCAGAACCAGACATAATAGAATTTGGATTTGCTTTTTTAATTTTTTGCAACTGTTCAAAACTACTAAAGACAGCCGTTTCTAAATCGTTATACAAAAAGTTTCTAACATCTTCACCTTTTTGTAAAAGTTCTATCATTTTATGAGTATTATCATTATTAGGTTTGTTCTCTAATTGTGCATATTTTTGGTAACCTTCTTTTGCACTAATTCCTAAATTATTTGGTTTTATTAATGATACTGGATACTCTCTAAATGGTAAATTTTCTACATTTTCACCCCTACCAGTTGCTAAAACACAACCACCTTCTAAAATAACATTCAAATCTGAGCCTAATTTTGCACAAAGATTGTGAAGTTTAGATTTTGATAATGGGTTATCAAATAAATAATTTAAGCCTACAAATGTACCTACAGCATTTGAGCTTCCACCTGCAAGACCAGCTTCTGTTGGAATATTTTTTTGCAAATCAACTTCAAATTTATAAGAAGATAAAGTAATTTCTTCTACAAAAAGTAAAATAGCTTTATAAACAATATTTTTTTCATTATAAGGTATGTTTGGATTATTACCTGTTAAGTTAATTTCCAACTTTTCGCTTTTTTCTGCAGTAATCGTCAAATAATCATACAAATTAATCATTTGCATAATACTTTGGATATTATGAAAACCGTCAGGTCTTTTACCAGTAACTTCTAGTGTGAGATTTATTTTTGCAGGAGTTTTTACTTTAACTTGCATAATTCTTCCGATAACTTTCCTAATTCTTCAATAGAAAGGCTTTCACCTCTAGTATTTTCATCTATATTCAAATTTTTAAGAACTGTTTGGACTTGTTCTTTATCAAAACCACCATTTACAAGTGCATTTTTAATATTTTTTCTACGCTGTCCAAATGCAGACTTTATTGTTTTTCTAAAATGAGAATAATCAGATAAATTTAACATTGGTTTTTCATTTACTTTTAGTTGAACTAAAGCAGATGTAACTTTTGGTGCTGGATAGAAAGAACGCTGACCAACAATTCTTAATAAAGAACAATTTGCCCAAAATTGAGATAGTATTGTTAATAGTCCATATTGTTTACCAGAAGATTTTTCTGAGGCAACCATTCTTCTTGCAACTTCTTCTTGCACCATCAATATTATTTCTGAAATAGAATTTCTATTTTTATTTGCTAAATCATCTATTTCACCAAGTAAATGAGCCAATATTGGTGTTGTAATGTAATATGGAATATTTGCAACTACTTTTATCTTTTTACCTTTTGCCAATTCAGCAATATCTGTCTTTAAAATATCTTTATGTATAATTTCTAAATTATCTGCATTTAATTTTTCTAACTCTTTTATCGCTTCTTCGTCAAGCTCGACAGCAATTACATGCCCAGCATGCTTAATCAACTGTTCTGTAACAAAGCCAACTCCAGGCCCAATTTCTAATACAGTATCATCTTTTGACAAATTCGCATAGTCAATTATATCGTGGATTACCTCCTCATTTATAAGAAAGTTTTGTCCAAGACGTTTTTTTGTTCTAAAATATTTTGCTCGATTAAAATAGTCCATCTTACTAATATATAATAATACAAACAGGCAAATGTTTTTATTTTTTTATTTGATAACTTAATAATAATGTTATAATAAAAGAGAAAAAGAGGTATTATCATGTCAAGTGTTATAGAAAAATTGGACTTAAGTGAAGTTAGAAATCTTTTTACAAGTGGAATTAAAACATCAAAAGATGAACTAAAAGTAGGTTTAGAGTACGAACGCTTGCCGATTCAAATTGAAAACAATTTTGCAGCAAAATATAACGGTATTGACGGTATTTGTGAAATTCTGCGAGTTTATGCTAGGAATGAAAATTGGGATTATATTTTAGATGAAAATAATATAATCGGCTTAAAAAAATTACACAATACTATAACTCTTGAACCAGGTCTACAAGTTGAAATGAGCTTAAAACCTCAGAAAACAATTCAAGATATCGAAGCAAAAATAAAAGAATTAGATGAAAATTTCTTACCTCTACTTAATGAATTTGGTATAAAGCTCTTAAAATATGGTGTATCACCACTTTCAACGTACAAAGTAATCGATTTGCTTCCAAAAAGAAGATACAAAATAATGGCAAATTACTTGTGGGGAATTTTATCAGACATTATGATGAGAGAAACTGCAGGGATTCAAACTTGCATCGATTTTGAAAGTGAAGAAGATGCAATGAAAAAATTTAGAGTAGCAAATATGCTATCACCTTTTACAACGGCTATGTTTGCAAATTCACCTATTAGAGGTGGTGTAGATACAGGTTACAAAACTTTTAGAGCTTTATCATGGTTAAATACTGATACAGAACGTTGTGGATTTGCAACTAATTTCAATAAAGATTTTTCTTTTGATGATTACATCAATAATGTTTTGGAAACTCCATTAATAATGATTCAACGAAATAATAGAGTTTATCCTATTAACGGAACAATGACGCTAAAACAATTTATGAGTAAAGAATATCAGGGAGAAATTGCAAATATTGAAGATTTTAAACTAGCTGCAAATTTATATTTTCCAGATGTTAGACTAAGAAAATTTATTGAAATCAGAAATCATGATTGCGTAGGAAATGGTTTGGAATTAGCAATAATTGCCTTTTACAAAGGTATTTTATATTCAAAAAAATCAATTGAAGATATTGAGAATCTATTCTTAAAATATAAATATCAAGATTTTGCAGAATTAAGATATGCTATACCAAAACAAGCTATGCAAGCAAAAATTTGCAAAAATGAAGTTAAAGATATAGCAAAAGAATTGGTTAATATCGCAACATTAGGATTAAAAGAACAAAATAAAAACGAAGAAAAATATCTAGAACCGTTACAAGAACTTGTATCACAAGGATTATGCCCTGCCGACATAATTTTGAAAAATTGGTATGGAATCTGGAAAAAAGATATTAGCAAATTAATTAACTTTACAGCTTGCTAATCATGTGCAATTCATAGTATAATTGTAGCCATGGAACAGGTTAGGGAATACTTTAAAGAATCTGCAACATACCAACTATACAAAATGTTTGCAAATGAAATAAGTGTATTTATATCAACTCTTGGAGAAATCGTAATTCAAGGGTTGATAACGTTAAAATACATTTTTTCAGCACAAATAAATTGGAAAGATGTTATAGAACAATCCTCTAGATTTGGCGTAAGCTCTCTACCTATTACTATTTCAATCGTCAGCATGACATCTATAATCGTTGCAATGCAAGTCGCAGGCGAAATGGTAAAACAAGGTGGTGGAAATTATGTTGGTATGATGGTAGCACTACTAACAGTCCGAGAAACCGGAATTATTATGTCAGGCTTTGCAATTATTTCAATGATTGGTTCTTCACTTGCTTCTGAATTAGCTACTATGAAAGTAACTGACCAAATTGATGCCATTAGAGTTTTGAATGTAGACCCTATAAAATACCTTTTTGTACCAAGAATTATTGCAGGAACTCTCATGATGCCTCCTGTTTTAATTATTGCTTCAACTTTCGGCATTTTAGGCGGAGCGTTGGCATCAACTATGACTTCTGAATTAAGCTACAAGGCTTATTTTTCATCAGTTTGGTCTGGTTTATACATATATGATATTAAAGTTGCAATTGCAAAAGCTTTTGTCTATGGTTTTACAATTGCTCTTATTAGTTGTACCTGTGGTTATATTGCAAAAGGTGGAGCTAAAGGTGTTGGTATTGCTACAACAAAAGCCGTTGTTTGGTCTTTTGTTGCTATTGTAATTTGGGATTTAATTTTCTCAATTGCATTCTTTTTCTAAGGATTATTGTAATGATTAAAGTTGAAAATTTAAAAAAAGCATTTGATAATAAAATCGTTTTGAATGACATTAATTTTGAAGTTAAAGACGGTGAAATTCTGGCAGTTGTTGGCTTTTCTGGTTCTGGTAAAACGACTTTATTGAAAATTATTTGTGGACTAGAAAACAAAGATTCTGGCAATATTACAACATCTGACGGTGAAATTGCAATGGTTTTCCAATATTCTGCACTGTTTGATTCTCTTAATGTCTTTGATAACATCGTTTTTGCCCTAAAAGAACGTAAAGACTTGAGAAAAAAATTCTCAAAAAAAGATTTGGAAAGAATCGCAGATGAAAAATTAAAGTTGGTTGGATTAGGTGATATTAAAAAACTATATCCTTCTGAGCTTTCTGGCGGTATGCAAAAACGTGTAAGCTTTGCTCGTGCTATTGTTACAAATCCAAAAACTATTTTATACGATGAACCAACTGCAGGTTTAGATCCAATTTCTTCAACTCTGATTGAAGATTATATTGTCAGAATGAAGGAAGAAACAAATGCTTCTTCTATAGTTGTAACTCACCAAATGTCAACTATAACAAGAACTGCTGACAAAGTTTTAATGCTTTACAATGGAAAAAGTGTTTTCTTTGGCACTCCAAAAGAAATGATTGAAGGTGGCAATGATTACACTAAACAATTTGTAACAGCATCCTTAACAGGACCAATGAAAATGTTAACAGAATAATTTTTTTGATATA
>JBJFBU010000111.1:0-9036 GCA_051888595.1 Candidatus Gastranaerophilaceae bacterium
CCTGTCAAAGTTCTAACTTCTTTCAATACAGCAATTTTCTTATCAGCAGGAACTGATGCTAATACAACAGATACTTCTGCATCAGCATCGTCAGCTGCTGCTGCACCTGCTGCTGCAGGAGCTGCTGCTACAGCTACAGGAGCTGCTGCTGATACGCCGAATTTTTCTTCCATAGCTTTTACTAATTCAGCTGCTTCTAATAAAGTTAATTTTTCGATTGATTCTAAAATTGATTCTACGTTGCTCATTTTATTTTCCTTTCATAATATGTTACTGAGTAATACATTTGTGAGATTTTTCTCACCAATAATTGAATTGTTAAGAAAAGCTGTAACTATGCAGCTTTTTTATCTCTAACAGCTGCAACAGCACGAGTAAGTGATGCCATAACTGCGTTGATAGCTCCAACAATTCCTGTAGCAGGTGAATTGATACTGCCAAGCATTTTTGCGTAAATTTCTTCTTTTGATGGAAGATTTGCCAATGCTTTTGCTTCTGTAGCTGATAATAATTTACCATCTAATACAGCACAAACAATTTCACCTTTTTTAGTTTCTTTAATAAATTTAGCTAAAGCTTTTGCAGGGCTTACAGGATCTTCAAATCCGAAAGCAATAGCGACAGGTCCTTTCAACGATTCAGCCATAACTTCATAAGGTGTATCCTTTAAAGCAATTTTAGCCAAAGTGTTTTTTGTAACCATGTAATCGCCACCATCTTTTTGGATAGCACGACGTAGTTTTGTAATTTCTTCTACAGTAAAACCACGGTATTCTGTAACGATTGCAACTTGAGCCTTATCTATTTTTTCTTTAATTTCTGTGATTTTTTCACTTTTAAAAGCTTTTGTTGACATTTTTTCTCCTTTGTAATTTTATCGACCTATTTTTGTACACAAAAAAATTTTGCATACATAAGCCGCAAAATTCTCCAATCAAAACTATTTAGTTTAAGTTTTTGACCTCGGTTAGCAAATTTAAACCTCTCGGTACTAACTGTCTGCGGTTTATAGGATAATTTTATTTAAAACAAAATTTAAAATCAAGCATGTTTTTAAAAATTGTTAAGGTTTTACAGAATATATAATGAACATTTGATTTTTAGCTATCTACATTTTTGTTAAAATCATTTGAATTTTTATCTTGAAGCCATTTTCTCATCAAGTGTTGTTCATAACTAAGAGCAAAATTATATAATGAATTTGTTAATTTTTGTCCGCTTGGAGATTTTGCAACAATTAAAAATTCGCCAAATTTATTTTTTGCAAGGGTTAATTCAGCATGAACAACTTTTTCCACGTTTGTTTTTGGTTTACGTTCTAAAATTGATAGTAACCATGCACATAACAAACTACAGCTTGAGTGTTTTTCAATAATTTCATCATTTCTTTCTTGAAGATATTTTGCAAATTCTGAAATTATCATTTTACAAGCCTTTTACACTTCTTGCTTAATTTTAGCATTTCTTTACTATTTTTTTTGTCATCGTTGTCAAGAAACAATTCAGAAGCTTTATTAAAATCTTCTATGGCAGTCCTGTAATCTTTTATACCCATCAAAGCTTTTGCTTTAATTTCGTAATTTTGTGGACATTTATTATCTAATCTTACAGCTACACTTGCATCTGATAAAGCTTCAACATATTCTTCAAGTTTAAGCTTTGCTTTTGCTCGCACCTGATAACATTTCATGTAATTCTTATTAATTTCAATAGCTTTGGTTGTATCTACAACACATTTTTCAATTTCACCCAGCTCAAAATTTGCACTGCCTCTAATACCATAAGCCAATGAATTTTCTGTTATTTCCAAAGATTTTGTAGCATCTGCAACGACACCATTATAATCTTTCAAATAATATTTGGCTTTCGCTCTGAATGCCAAAGCTATATATTCTTCTGGATTCATTTCCAAAGCTTTATCAAAACATTCAATTGCTTCCAAATATTCTTGTTGTTTTATTAAAACTTCACCTATTATAGTACATTGAGAAGATGAACTACACTCAAATGCACTAACAGCAGGTGTTACAAATATCACAAAAAATAAAATCAAAATAAACTTTTTCATTAATTCCCCACAGTCGATGTCGCTAGACATGTTATATTATAAATACCTGAATTATGCAATTCTTGAATTATAGATTCAAATGTCGAACCTGTTGTGCAAATATCATCAATTAGCAAAATCGGCAAATCTTTTTTGTATTCATCATTAATCTTAAAAGCTTTATTCAAATTTTCCATACGTTCACTACGTTTTAGCCTATATTGAGGTTTTGTATCTTTTATCCTCATTATAAACTCTGGGTTATAATCATAACCTGATAACTTACAAAATTCCTCTGCAACTAATTCCATGTGGTTGTATTTACGTTGCTTTTTTCTAAGCTCAAATATAGGAACAGGGATTACTTGGTAAATAATCTCTGTGTCGATATTTTTCCAATATTCCCACATAAATTTTGCCTGATAATATGCTAACTCTCTTTGATTATGATATTTTAAACCTCTTATAAGTTTTTGAATAACCGTTTCGTAAATACCACAGGCATAAATTTTCGTATCAAAAATCAAACGATTAACATTATAAGAAGAATGTAACATTTTTTCATAACAATTTGAGCACATTACTACTGATTCTTTTGAGTTTCCGCAAAAGTAACAACGCTTTTTATAAATCCAGTCTAAAAGGCTTAATAAAAAATTTTTCATGATAAAATTATTATAGAAATAAAGGAGAAATTATGTCAATTATAATAATGCTAGTACTTTTGAGTGTTTTAATTCTTGTTCACGAAATTGGACACTTTATTACAGCAAGAATGTTTGGAATAAAAGTTGATAAATTTGGTTTTGGTCTACCTATTGGCCCAACATTGTTTGAAAAGAAATTTGGAGATTTAACCATTCTTATTCACGCATTCTTATTAGGTGGTTATGTGTCTTTTCCAGATGATGAAAAAGATTGCGACCTACCGGAAGATTCTCCAGACAGATTTTTAAACAGACCTATTTACCAAAGAGCAGTTGTTGTTTCTGCCGGGGTAGCATTTAATGTAATCTGTGCATATCTAATCGTTCTTTTCGCTGCTTTTTGGTGGGGACACATGCCTGCCGGCAAATATGATGTTTTTGTAAATAATATTCAAGCTGAAAAAACAGCTTCCATTTGGAAGTCAGGAATGCAAAAAGGTGATAAAATTATTGAATTAAATGGAACTCCAATTACAAATGTAAATTCATTAGTTAGTATAATCAGTTTGAGTAAACCTTTTGACGGCACTTATAACAAATCTTTGTCAAAACAAAAATTAAAAGAATTGAAGGATTTAAACTTTGTATTCAATGAAGATGAAATTATTCCAGAAGGTGTTACAATAAAATTACCTCAAATTGAAAATGAATTTCCTATATCTTTCGATAAAAAAATAGAAAAGGGTATCAGCAAATATAAAGAAGGGGAAACATTAAAATTATCTGAGAAACAGATACAACTTAGAGATACAATTCAAAATAGCAAAAAGAATTATATTGTTGGTGACAACAAATTTACACTAACAGATATTTCTGTTGCAATGGCTGACTCTTACCATCCATTAAACTTTAAAGTTGAACGAAATGGTAAATTGGTGAAATTAAAACCAGTTTTAGCTGATAAAAATGGTAAAATTGGTATACAACTTGAATCAAGAGAAGTGCTTATACCAACAAAAGACATCGTTTCTGTTATTAAAACAAGTACAAAATATTTATATGACAACACTTACTATATGATCTATGGTTTAGGTCAAATCTTTACAGGAAAAGTTCCACTTAAAGATTTGCATGGTATTGTTGCAATCACAAAGGTTGGTGGCGATATTATAGAACATAGCGGAATGTTTTATGGACTTTTACTTACTGCTATAATCTCTATGGATTTAGCTATTGTAAACTTTCTTCCAATACCAGCCCTTGATGGCGGACATATCATGTTTTTAATTATTGAAAAAATAAGAGGTAGAAAATTAAAGGATGAAACAGTAGAAAAAATAGGTACATTCTTCTTTTCTCTACTAATTATATTAATGGTTTTAATTGTTGTAAACGATATTATTTGGCTAAAAAACTAAAACGTTTTAAACCAATAATAAATAATCTATATAAAAAATTATATAAACTCAACATATTTAAACCTTCCTATTATAGATAGTTAGCCAAAATATTTTTTACATAGTTTTGTGTTTCTTTGTATGGAGGAACACCATCGTACTTGTCAACAGCTCCTGGACCAGCATTATATGCTGCAAGTGCAAGAATAACATTGCCATTGTATCTATTAAGCATACTCTTTAAGTACTTAACTCCACCTTCAACATTTTGAACTGGATTATAAGCATCTTTTACACCCAAACCTTTTGCTGTTGATGGCATTAATTGCATCAATCCCATGGCACCACAATGTGAAGTCGCTTTTGGATTAAAACCTGATTCTTGTCTTACCAAAGCTCTCACTAATTTTTCATCTACACCATGTTTTCTTGCAACTTTGTCAATCATAGAAAGAATTTGCGATTTAGGTGCATTTTTTGATATTTCTGGAATTTCTATTGACTTATTTGGTTTTGTCACAGCTGGTTTTGAAATTTTTTCTGCTTTTATACCAGTTAATGAACCAAATTTATTTGATACTTCTGTTTTTGTTTCAGTTTTAGCAGTTGTATTTGGAGTTGTTACATTATTGTTACCTAATATTTTTGCTTTTACATCTGCAGACTGAACTCTTGATATTAAATTACCAAAGCCAGTCTTGTCTGTTTTTTGAGCTTCTGATGTTTTTAAAACTTCTGCAAAAGATTTTTTTTCTAATTCTTTTGGTAATTCTACTTGTTGAACTTTTGGTGCATCAAGATAACTTCTAAGCTGAATTGCTCTTTGCATTGCTGCTTGATGTCCACTAGATGATATTAAGTTTTGAATCATTGGGGAAAACATTCAAAAATTACCTCGCATTTTAATTATCGAATAAAACAGGCTTAATTTTAAGAGGTTTTTATAAAAAATCCACTATTTGGTTTATAATGATTTTTTATTTCATGTCAAAAAAAAAGACTTGCCTTTGTAAAGACAAGTCTTTTTTTTTATATATTCACTAGTTATCCTGTTTTTCGCCTTGCTCAACTAAAACAGGTTCATGTCGTACTATCAATATTTTTGTAATTCTAACACCATCGATACCTTTAACTTGTAAAGTCATATCCTTCCATTCAACAGAATCATCCATTTGTGCTGTACGTCCTAACTGTTTAAGAATTACACCTCCTACAGTATCAACGTCTTCTTCTTCAAATTTTTCTTCGTCTTCTCCAAAAAATTCAGCTAACTCATCAAGTCTTAACATACCATTTGCTTCAAATGTATTTTCACCAATTTCACGAATATCAACTTCTTCGACTTCGTCAAATTCATCTTGGACTTCACCAAATATTTCTTCAAAAACATCTTCTAATGTAATAATACCCGCAGTACCACCATATTCATCAAAAACAATTGCCATTTGTCCTTGACATTTTTTAAATTCCATAACAATATTGTCCATTGTAATTGTTTCAGGAACAAACAGTATCGGTCTTTTTAATTTTTCTATATCAAATTTTTCACCATTTAAAGATGCTGAATACAAATCTTTAACATGAATAAATCCGATAATATGATCAATATCTTCTTCATAAATAGGATACCTGGTATACTGGTTTTCGCTCGCAAAATGATTAAGCTCTTCTAATGAAATATCTTTTGGAATACAAACCATGTCTGTACGAGGAATCATAACTTCTTTTGCTGTCAAATCAGAGAATTTGAATGCATTATGCAACATTTCTTTTTCTGTTTCGTTTAAAACACCCTCTTTATAACTTGCATCAACAAGCATGTCTAATTCTTCAGTTGAATGAGCTAAAGAAATTTTTGGTTGTGGAATACGCATTAATTTCAACAACAAATTACCAAAACCATTTAACAACATAATAAACGGATGGAATAGCACAATTATAACCTGCATAGGTTTTGCAATTAATAGTGCAGTATTTTCTGTATATTGCAATGCTATTGATTTTGGAACAAGCTCACCAATTACAACGTGAAATATAGTTATCAAAACAAACGCAATCGAAATCGCAAGTGTATGAGTAGCTACACCCTGTGCTACACAAGGTAAAAAATTAAATAGCGGTTGAATTATATGAGCTAATGTTGCTTCACCAACCCAACCTAAACCGATACTTGATATTGTTACACCTAATTGCACTGCTGCAACAAATTTGTCTAAATCATCAATTTGCTCCAATGCAACAGTTGCCATTGAATTACCTTGTTTCGATAATTCTTCCATTCTTGTCTTTCTAACCTTTACCATAGAAAATTCAGAGGCAACAAAAAATGCATTCGATAATAATAAAAAGCAAATTACAAATAAATTAAAAATCGTACTGACTGTCGAATCCATATAAATTTTATCCTTTTATTTTCTATTCTATAATACATGGTATAAAAATGCAAATTTTCATGATAGAATCTTGTTGAAAGGATACTAGCTTTGAGATTAGACAAATTTTTAAAAGTTTCAAGACTAATAAAACGAAGAACTGTTGCTAATGAAGTTTCGGATATGGGCAGAGTTTTAGTTAATAACAATCCAGCCAAACCTTCAAAACAACTAAAAATAGGTGATATTATAAAAATTGAATATCACAATAGAAATGTTGTTGCAAAAGTTTTGGTAATACCTCAAAACAACGTAAGTATCCAAGAATCAAGCACATTATACGAATTAATAGAGGAATAAAATGCATAATTTATTAGATTTCAACGCTATGGTAGCATATTTTCAACAATTTGGCACATGGGGACTTGCTTTAAACTCTTTTGTTGAAAGTTTTTTCCTTGTTCCACCTCCAGATTTTTTACTGATAATAATGGATTTAGCAAAACCAGAAAAAGCTTTGTGGTATGCAACAGTATGCTCTATTGCATCAATTTTAGGTGGGCTGATTGGATATTTAATCGGTTTCGTTGGCGGTAGACCTGTTTTTAACTGGTTTTTTAGAAAAAATCCTGAACAATTTGAAAAAGTTGAGGAACTTTATAATAAATATGGTTCAATTGCTGTATTTTTCGCAGGTTTTACACCTATTCCATACAAAGTTTTCACTATTGCAAGCGGTGTCTTAGGAATGAACGTTTGGCAATTCATTGTAGCAAGCTTTTTTGGTCGTGCAGGAAGATTTTTCATTGTAAGCGTTGTTTTAATGCTATTTGGAGAAATGATAAAACAATATATTGAGCTAGTTATTGCAGTTGTATCACTTATAATAGTTGTATTCTTTGTTATTCTTTATTTTAAAGGTAAGCATAGTATGAAAAATGCACAAGCTACAGAAAATTCAGAAGAAAAAACTGATACTAGTGATAATGACAGTGCAATTCACAATGCATAATTACACTCTGTCTTTTGCTAAATTTTGTAATTTTTCATAAAGGTAAATTTCTTCTTTAGTAAGCGATTTCGGTATCTCAATGTTTACCGTTACTATCATATCACCTGTTTTACCGCCTTTTGTTAAGCCCAAGCCAGCAAGACGATACTTTTGACCAGAACTAGTTTTTGGCATAATTTTCATTGAAACATTCCCTGAAGCAGTGGGAACATTTATTGTTGTACCTAAAACAGCTTCTGGTGGAGTTATTGGCAATGTAAACAAGACATTTAAACCATCATATTTGAAATTTGAATTATTTTCGACAATAATATTCAAATATAAATCACCGTTTTTACCACCATATTCGCCACGATTGCCCTCTGATGGGATTCTTATTTTAGAATTTGTTTTTACATTTGGTGGAATCTTTACAGTTATTTTTTTATGCTGTGTAATTATACCTTTTCCATCACATGCCGGACAACTCATGCCATTTGCAAATTTTCGTCCGTGACAATTTGTACATTCTTGAGAGGACAAAATATTAACAGTTTTGGAAACACCTGACATTGCTTCAATTGCAGTAATTGTAACATCTGTAGTTATGTTACTACCATCAATTGGTTTATGTTGTTCTTTTTTTGTATTGGATTGTGATTTAAAACCATCCAAAATATCATTAAATATATTTTGAAATCCGTTGTCTGCAGTCTTTTGAGATTTTTTTTGAGTTGTTTCTCTATCTTGTGAATTTTTAAAGACTTCTTCTTGCTTTGCAGTCTGATTATAAGCTTTTTGTGCCTCTTTTTTTGTAGCATTATCAACATTTGAATTGTTATAATTAAAAATTCCACGCAAAATATCATAACGTTTACGCTTTGTTTCATCAGACAAAGTTTCGTAAGCCTCTGTTATTTCTTTAAATTTTTCAACACCAACTTCGCCTGCAATATCCGGATGATACTTGCGAGCTAGTTTTCTATAAGCAGATTTCAGCTCATCTACACTAACATCTGGCTCTACACCTAAAATTTCATAATAATTCTTTTGTTGCTTAGACATATTTATATAATAATTGATTTTAAAAAAATGGCAATTGTCCTAAGTTTAGTTTACAAAGATATTCAATTTAGAATAATGATTTAAACGCTAATAATACCAAAATTAGACCTGCAAATATTTCTAAATACTTTGTAGAAAAACGTTTTAGACAACATCCACTCCAATAACCAAAAAGTGCAAACAAAAAAGTTGTGCACGCAATTAAGCAAGCTGGCAATAATATTTCTGTTTTTGTCAAGGAAATACTAATACCTGCTGCTAATGCATCTATACTCGTTGCTATTGCAATCATAAACAAGCATTGTAGAGTTAAACAAAGCGGAATTTCTTTATCTTTTTCAAAAGATTCTTGAATAAATTTGATACCTAAATACAAAAATATTGCAAAAACAAGCCATTTACTCGATGAAGCAATGTATTTATACACAACTTGAGTCGAATAGTAGCCAATTATAGGCATAATTCCTTGTGCAAGACCTGTAAATAATGCCAACATTAGTGAATTTCTAACTCTTTT
>JBJFBU010000112.1:0-9021 GCA_051888595.1 Candidatus Gastranaerophilaceae bacterium
AGCTTGATATTAAAAAAAGATGGGTACGATGTTATAACTTGTTCTGATGCAAAAATAGTTAGGAAAGTTGTAATAGAAGAAAAACCAAATCTTTTGTTAATGGATATTTCAATGCCTGACATAAATGGATTTGACTTGTGCGAAAGATTAAAAAAAGACAAAGACATTGAGGATATTCCAATTATTTTTGTAAGTGCATTAGATAGTCCAAGTGATATTGCCGAGGGATTTGAAAAAGGTGCTGTAGATTATATTACAAAGCCTTATCGTGCAGAAGAAGTAAGGGCAAGGGTTGCAACTCATATAAAGTTGCATAGATTGCAAGTAGAGCTTGAAGAAAAAAATAAAAATCTTGAAAAAATTGTAGAAGAACAAGTTAAATTGATATCTGAGACTCAGATGGAAACTATATTTTCCTTAGCAAAATTGGCACAATCTAGAGATGATGAAACAGGTAAGCATTTAGAAAGAGTTCAAAAATATTGTTATGTTTTATCTGTAGAATTAGCAAAAAATTCACCATATAAAGATATAATTGATAAAAAATTTATAAAAGATATTGTGTATGCAAGTCCATTACACGATATTGGTAAGGTTGCAATACCTGATGCAATTCTCTTAAAACCGGGAAAATTGACTCCTGAAGAATATGATATTATGAAGTTACATACTCTTTATGGTGCTGAAACGTTAGAGGATGTTCACAAAAAATTTGGTGCAAATCAGTTTATTGCGATGGGACGAGATATTGCAAAATATCATCATGAACGTTGGGATGGAAGAGGTTATTTAGAAGGATTGAAAGATGTTGAGATACCACTATCAGCGAGAATAATGGCTATTGCTGATGTTTATGATGCGATTGTTTCAAAACGAGTTTACAAAGAACCATTGAGCCATGAAAAATGTGTTGAAATTATTAAAAAAGCTAGAGGAACACAATTTGACCCATATATTGTTGATGCATTTGTTACGGTAAATGGTGAATTTGATAAAATAAGAAAGAATTTTGAAGATAAAATTCTTCTTTAGATAAACATAAAATTTGATAAATAAGGGGGAAAAATGAAAAAACAAGTTATTTCAACAATGTGTTTGTCAGCATTTTTAATCTCAGGAGTGGCTTATGCTGGTACTGTTTCAAAAAGTTTTGGTGGCTTTAATATAAACCTTAATACGCCAGATGTTGAAACAAAGACAACAACTACTACTACAAATTCAAATAGAGCAAAAGAGATTTCTGCAAATCAAACTGCAATGAAAAAGCAAATTAACAAGATTTTAGCTAGTTCAAATGCTTCAACTGCAACTTATGAAAAATCAGTTAATAGTTTGGTTAATACATTAATGCCAGCAAAGAATGCTTCTGTAATAAATGCAGAAAAAGCAAAGTTGAAAAAGAATGCAAAAGATGCTATGACAGTTAATATTGATATTGCAGAAAATGGTGCAATTCAATTGACAAATTATTTGAATACATCAGCTACAAAAAATTCATACAAAAATCTTTCATCATCAAAAAAAGCAACTGTAAAATCAAATTTAAACAGCTTGTATAGTGTAAAATCAAATTATGTTAGTATAATCGGAGAATCAAAAACATTAGCAAAACAAGTTCAAAATGACCCAACAGCAGCAATTTTGATGGCATCTGAGTTTAACAAACTAAAACAAGTTCAAAAAGAGCTTCCAAAACAAGTTAAAACAATAACAACATTGACAAAAGCTGTAACAAAAACAACTGGCTTAAAATAAAATTTTGAATAAATAAAGAAGTGCCAACGCAATAGCGTTGGCACTTCTTTTTGGATTTTAAATTATATCAAATCAAGTTTGCATAATTGTTTATAGGCACAGAATTTACAAGCTCCATTTTTATCTTCTTTTATTGGATTAAATTTTAGGGCTTTAATATTTGCATATGTTTCCTTAATTTTATTTTCAATATATGTCATATCTTCATCGGTCAAAACTTTTTCAATAGTTTTGTTATCTTCGATATAAATTATGCCAGTTGTTGAAACTTTTTTACCGGTTTGTTTTTCAAACGCATATTTGTAAAAGCAAAGTTGATTAAAGTAATTTTCTTTGTCGTTTCCAATTGCAATTTTTGATTCAGATGTTGATTTTCCTGTTTTGTAGTCATAAAGTTGGTATGAACCATCTGAATTTATTTCTATTCTATCGATTGTTCCTGTTATAAAATCACCGTCAACATCAATTCCTTCAAGTTTATGTTCTACATCGACAATTCTTGAAGTTGGAATTTCGCAAAAATGAGGATAATACTTTTCAATTGCATTTATACCTAATTTTTCAAATTTTTCTTTAAATTCTTCTCCAGAAAACTTTGTAGCATTTATTAATTCATAAAATTCCTTTTTTATTGTGTCAATTGAAGGATAAGCATTTGTTTTTTTAGCTTCTTTTGCTGAATTTTCAAGCAATTTGTGCATTATTGTACCAAAATTTGCGTTGTCCCAATCGACTTCTTCGACATAAATTCCTAAAACTTTCAAATAGAAAAATTTTCGTGGGCAAGTCAAATAGTCATTTAGTCTACTTGGAGAAAGTTCTATTTTTTTTACATTTTCTTTTATTGTATTTTCAAATTCTTTTTGATTATCAAACACATCTCTTGAAATTGCTCTAAAAAATTCGTGATAAAATTCATCATCGTTGTATTCAAACTGTTCAGAGTCAAATTCATAATCCATTAGTTCAGAAAGATATTTTGTAATTTGTTGAGATTTACCTTCGCATTCATCAGCAAATGATATAGTTAAGCCATATTTTGCTCTTGTAATCCCTACAAATAGCAGTTTTAACAACTCAGAGTCTTTCTTTTGTTGTGCGATTTCTGGGTCTAAAACTTCATCTGTAATGAATTTATATTCTCCCGGCATTTTAAAGTTTTCCCAATTTTTAGAAACAAGATTTGGCAGATAAACATAATCAAACTCACGCCCTTTTGAACCGTGGTAAGTTGTTAGTTGAATGGCATTTTGAATCATGGAATCTTTATCTATGCACAAATCGATTTCATTTTTAATGCAATCATCAAGATATTGCACAAAATCTAACAAACATTTTGTTGTATCAAGTTTTGAATATTGAGTTGCTTCGTCAATAAATTTTTTTATGCCCAGCAAGTTTTCTGAACGATTTTTTGTATTTTTGTAAAAAGCTTTTAATATTCCTGTTCTGTTTATAATTTCAACGATTGTATTTCGAAGGTTATTGCTTTGAGCGTATTCTTGCAAATAATCTAAGGTATCTAAAAAGTTTTTAATTCTTTCAGCATTATTCCATTTATTATTTTGTCGCATAAGTGAAATAAAGTCTAATTGAGTTACTCCAGTTTGCTTCAAAAGGTAATTGTAATCTTTTAAATCCAATTTAAAAGGGTCTGCAAGTAATAAACCAAATTGTTTATCGCTTGATTTTATGAAGTTTGTAAGTACTTTTATATAAAAATAAATTAAAATTGATGAACGAATGCTAAAAATACTTTTACCTTCGTCAATTTGACATGGTATGTTTTTTGCTTTTAGTAATTCTGCAAAAGTTTGCAATTCGGTACGTTTTTTACCAATAATTGCAATTTGTGATAGATCTTTTGAGTTATCCTCTTTTAGTGGACATTTATCTGAATTTATTAAATTAGTTATATCTTCAACAATTTTATTGAATTCCTGTAATGTTTCTCCAAACTGCCATCGTTTTATTCTTTGGTTATGTTCAATAATTTTTTTGTTTTTAGCTGTTAGTTTTTTGGTAATATTGTAATTTTTAAATAAATCATTATTTTCAAGTCTACTTGTATCTTGAGATACGACTTTATAGCTAAAATCTAGAATAGTTTGAGTGGAGCGGTTATTTTCTTCTAGACAAATAACTTTAGTTTCTGAGTATTTTTTTAAAAATTTTTCAATATTGTCGCTTTTTGCACCTTGAAAACCGTAAATAATTTGGTCATCATCACCAACAACAAAAATATTTTTTTGAGAATTTGAATCAACAAGATTAAAAATTATTTCATTCTGTAATGTATTGGTATCTTGGTATTCATCAACTAAAAAGTGCTCAAACTTACTAGATACCTCTTTTTTAAAGACTTCATCTTCTTCAAAAGCTCTGAGAACGAAACATATCATATCTGAAAAATCTATTAAATTGTTTGAAACCATTTTGTTTGAATATATTTCGAATAAAGTCCAAAGCTCGCATGCTTTTTCGATATTAGATTTTATTTTTTCGATTTCTGCATATCTACCTTTGTTTTGTGTTTTTCCTTGTTGTTCTCTTTCGTAAATTTCGCTTTCTAATTCTTTTATACGTTGTCTAAGTGTTGGATTAGAATCTAGACATGCTAAATATTCATCTTTTGTTATACGCAAAGATTTTAGATGTTCAACGTAGTTTATAAAATTTTTAGTAAAATAATATTTATCACCTCTTGTTGGTATAAAGGTTTTTAACTGAGCTTCATCAATAGATTCTTTCATAAGCTCAATTTTTTCTGTTTCTGTGATAAGTCTTACACCGACAGATAACTCAAATTGTTGGGGATATTCTTTAATTATTTCATTGCAAAAAGAGTGATATGTAAAGACATTTACAGCAGAAGCCTTTACACCCATTTTTTTAATTAATCTTTGACGCATTTCCATTGCAGCTGCATCAGAAAAGGTTAAACACAATATAGATGAAGCTTTAATGCCTTTCAAAAGCATTTGCTCAATGCGGTTGATTATTGTGAAGGTTTTTCCTGTTCCAGGGCCTGCCAATAGCATAATTTGCCCATTTAATCTATCAATGGCTTCTTGTTGACGTTCGTTAGGTTTTATTACAGTGCTTGTTTTTAATACTTGTTCCATATTTATTTTCTCCTAATTATTTTCATTAAATAATTATAAAAATTTTATCTGTCAATTGTGGACGTTATTTGTTAATCTCTAATATCTGTTTAAGAGTATTTTGGTATTCTTTTTTTAGCTTATCTGGTGCCAAAATTTTTACTTTATCTCCCCATTTGAAGATGTGCCACATAATCTCTTTATCGCCACTAGCTTTGAATTTAACTATAACAGAACCATCATCTATTTGTTTAACTTTTTGAGTTGGGTGAAAATTATAGTTTAAAACTTCTTGTGCTATATCACTACTAAACTGCAATTTTACATTTAAAATTTCGCCATGATACACACCAAATGATTGTTTTGAATATTCGTCAAGATTAAAATTATCTCTGTCAAAAATTTGTTCGGTTAATTCAATATTTTCAAATTTGTTTAATAAATAAGTATAAATATCGTTACCTTTTGCTTTTTCTCTTGCTATAAGATATATTTTTTCACCATAAACCATTCCCAAAGGTTCGATTAATCTTTTTTTGTTATGGTATGTGCATTTTACCATTTTACAATTTTTTAGAGCTTCTCTCATCAAAATTAAAATATTATCATCAATCTTATATTGTTGTGTTTGACGCACTGCATATCCTTCAGTTTGTAAAATAAGTCCAATATTATTTTCAATTTTGCTCAAACTTTTTTGACTAAGAGTTTTTATTTTTTCGACAACAGATTCAAGCTCTTTTTTCATTTCATTGTTGCTAGTTCTTTTTTTGAATTGTTCTATACTTGCAATTTCTTTTGATGTAAATGATACAAGTTCTTTTATTGAATAATCTGAAAAACCCCAATGCTTTTGTGTATCCTTTGTTTCAATTTCCATAATTTGTGGAAATATGTTCAATAAACTGTCACGCATTCTTTCTGCTGTTCTTCTAGAAACATTGTATCTTGTCATAATGTCACGAATAGTAATACCTTCTACTCTAGAAGCCATAAATGTTGCAAGATCAATTATGTCAGAAACTCTTGAATAACGAGGTTTTTCATTTTCTTTTTTCATTTTTATCTCCCATATATCATTATTTATTAAGGTACTATAAATTTTATTTTTTTACAAGAAACTAACGTCCAAATTTGTCGTATTGATTTTGTATTATTTTTTTGAAAGGCGGATATTATGAATATTTTAGTTTTTACATTTTTTGTATTCTCTGTAAAAAAAATTGTTGAAAATAATTGAAAAAATGTGTTATAAATATTAAAAATGAGGTTTTTATGAAAAAAAAATTTTTAGTATTTGTAACTTTTTTATCTCTTAACTTATGTGCTCATTCTTCAGATTTAATACTAAACTCTTGTAAAGTACCTGTAGATAAAACACTTTCTGCATATTTTTATGAGGATTTGTACAGAAAAGATATAAAACCCCAAAAAGTTGTAATTGCAAAATTATCAAAAGAATTTTCTTTATCTGAAAATTTTGTAATCCCAAGTGGCAGTTTTATTAGAGGAAGCGTTGTTGATATAAATAATTCTCAAAATATATTTAAAAACAGCCAAATTTGCGTTAATTTTAGCGAAATAATTTTGCCTGATGATAAAACAATAGTTATTGATACAAAAAATGTTTATATCAAATTACCTATAGCTACAATAATGGATAGAAGTGTAGTCACAATGGGAAAGTCATCATTAGGTATTGCAACTAATAATCAAAAGTTGAATGAAGTTGCTAAATCTGCACTTGATAAAGATGATTTATACCTAGATGAATATGAAGTTGTAGTTGAAGAAGGTACAAAGTTTAACGTAAATGTAAATTTGATAGAATTAAAATAATTTATTTTTATACGTCCATCTTTGACGTTGTGAGCATGTAACATAGTAATACACTAAATGATACACTGTGTATCTAACGTCCTAAGTTTTCGTGCTCATTGACCATTCACAATGAGCTTTTTTTATTTTTAATTAACAAAAAATGCCAGTAAAATATATTTTTACTGGCATTCAAAAATTTTAAATTATAATTATTTAGAGAAAGTAACCTTGCCTGTATCAATGTTATAAAAAGCTTTTACTACTTGAACATTGTGTTCTTTCATATATTTAGCTAATTTAGCATCTTTGCTATTGATTAAGTCGATATCATGATTTACATTTTCCATAACAACATTGTCAGATGTTAAGCGATTTTCTTTTTGACATTTTTTTACAGATGGTTTAATTGAAGATTTGATAGATTCAATGTAATGAGCTTCTTTTCCTTTAGCCATAGAAGCAGCAACGGCACCACATTTTTGGTGACCCATTATTACTACAAGTTTTACGCCTAAATGATAAACTGCATATTCAATGGAACCTAAAGAAGCACTGTCAAGAACATTACCTGCGTTTCTAACTACAAAAATATCACCTAAACCTTGGTCAAATATAAGTTCTGTAGGTACTCTTGAATCAGAACAAGAAAGGATTACTACAAATGGATTTTGTCCTGAGCTCATTTCTTTTTTTCTTGCTGGTGTTAAATTTGGATGTTTCATCTTTTGGGATACATAATTTTGGTTTCCAGCTTTTAATTTTGCAAGAGCTTGCTGTGCAGAAATGTTGTCAACATTAGATGCATTTGCTTGATTGATGGCAAAAATAAGACAGAATAGTAATAATAATTTTTTCATTTTTTTTCTCCTTTAAACTTTATAAAACAAAAAGAAAAAAGCTGAGAATTAACTCAACTTTTTTCTTTATAATTTTTATAATTATTTACCTTCTATTTGAGCATTCAAATTAGATACCATTTCGTCTAGAATATTGGATAATTCTTCTAGATTGTGAGCGGTATTGTTAGTATCAAGTGCTGTTTTTGCGTTTGCTTGGATAACTTGTTCCATTTCGGCAATTGATTTGTGCATTTGTTGAATACCAATTTCTTGTTCGTGAGTTGCAGCTGCAACTTCTTGTATTAATTCATCAACTTTAGCCATGTCTGAATTTATTTTTGAAATAGAAGTATTTACTCTTGTTGCGATATCATTACTTTCGGCGTATAGAGAAACACTATTATCGATAAGAGTTGTTGTTTCGTTTGCTGCTTCAGCAGAGCGTTGTGCCAAATTTCTAACTTCTTCAGCTACAACAGCAAAACCTTTACCTGCTTCACCAGCTCTAGCTGCTTCAACTGCAGCATTCAAAGCTAGAATATTTGTTTGGAATGAAATATCATCAATAACTTTAATGATTTTTGAAATTTCTTGACTTGATTTATCAATTTTATTCATTGCATCAACCAAGACTTGCATTTCATCATAAGATTGATTTGTAAGAGTTCTAGTATTTTTAGATAAATTAGCAACTATTTTAGAGTTTTCATCATTTCTTGCAACCATTGAAGCTGTTTCTTCAACAGTAGAAACAATAGACTGAATTGTTGCAGTTTGTTCTTCTCCTGAAACTGAAAGTGCTTGACTTGCAGATGAAAGTTCTTGAGCTAAGTTTGCAATATCTTTCGTTGAGTTCGCAATAGTTTTTGTACCATGTGAAAAACTATAAACAAAATCTTTAACAAAGAATGTAAATACAAGTGCAACGATAATTAAAATAGCTAAAGCACTTGCAACGATAACAATAAGCATTGCTTGGTTAATAATGTTATCAATATCATCGATATAAACACCTGTTGCAATAACCCAATTCCAGCCATCAATTTTTTTAGATGTAGATAATTTTGGATAAAATTTGTCTTTAGCTTGACCAGCTTTTACCCATTTATAATTGGCAGTTGCAGTACCATTTTTTATTGCATCTTCAGTTAAATTTCTATAGAATGTAACACCATTAGGGTCTTTTACATTTGAACAATCTTCACCAACGCTTTTTGTTGGGTTTAATAGCATTTTTACTTGGTAATCGTTAACCCAAACGTAGTTGGTACCATTTTGATAATTATATGCTTTTAAGGCCTCAATCGCTTGTCTTTGAGCTTCTGCTGTAGTCAATTCTCCGCTAGCAGCCTTTAATTTGTAGCTGTTTACAGTGTTGTAAGCAATTTCAATAATTTCTTGAATTGATTGATTTGATGATTTAACAAGTGCCTGTTTCATTTCATAGCCGAAGATAACTAAAGAAATTACAATACATGTCAGTACACAAGTTAAAATTGAAA
>JBJFBU010000113.1:0-9013 GCA_051888595.1 Candidatus Gastranaerophilaceae bacterium
TTTAAGATTAAAAGAAGTTGTGACAAAAGCAGGGCTGGATTTAACAATAAAAGTAGGTGGTTGCGAAGCTATAAAAGATATGTTTGATGCTAGAACAATTGGTGTCAATACGATTGTTGCTCCAATGATTGAAACAGATTATGCGATGAAAAAATTTGTTCAAGCTACAAAATTTGTATTTCCTGATGAAGAACGTTCTGAGATTCATTTTTTTGTTAATGTTGAAACAATTACAGGATATGAAAATATAGATAAAATGATTGATTCACCGTTATTTAAAGATATTGACGGATGTGTTTTAGGACGTGTTGATATGACAGGTTCAATGGGTTTAACAAGAGAAGATATCAATAACGAACAAATCTTTGAAATTGCAAATGTTTTATCTCAAAAAATGCAAAATGTTAATAAAATGATGGTAATTGGTGGTGGTGTTTCTGCTCACTCTCTACCTTTCTTCTCAAAATTACATCATTTGACAAAATTTGAAACAAGAAAAGTTATTTTTGATGCTCAAAAAGCGTTAAAAGATAAAAATGCAGATAAAGGTATTTTAAAAGCTGTAGGATTTGAGCTTATGTGGTTAAAAAATAAACGAGAATTCTATGAAATGATTTATAACGAAGATGCACAAAGAATTACAATGTTAGAAGCAAGATATAAAAAATTAATTGAAGAAGCTGGCGGTCTTTATGCATAAAGCTTTAATAACAGGTGCATCAAGAGGCATTGGAAAATCAATAAAAGATTTATTTGTAGAAAAAGGTATAGAAATCTATGCTCCTAGTCGTTTAGAAATGGATTTAAAATCAAATAATAGTATAAAACAGTACATAGAATCCATTGATGGAGTCGATATACTTGTTAATTGTGCTGGAATTAATGATTTAGCAAGTATTGACGAAATGACTGAGGAAAATTTACAAGAAACACTTCAAGTAAATTTAATTTCTCAAACTATGCTTATAAAATATGTAACGCCATATATGAAAAAACAAAAATATGGAAAAATTGTAAATTTTGCTTCGATTTGGTGCGACTTTTCAAAGGAACGTCGAATTATGTATTCTATTGCAAAAGCTGGTGTTAAGGGCTTAACAACTGCTACAGCGGTGGAACTTTCAAAATATAATATTCTTTGTAATGCTATTGCTCCAGGATTTATAAATACAGAAATGACGTCGAAAAATAATACACCAGAACAAGTTAAAATTTTAGAAGAAGCTTTACCTATAAAAAGAATGGGTGAACCTCGTGAAATTGCTGAATTCGTTTACTTTTTAACAAGTGAAAAAAATTCGTTTATGACTGGACAAACAGTATTTGTCGATGGAGGATTTTCTTGTGTCTAATTTTATCGAAATTAAATCAAATATAAAAACATATAAGGCTTTTTTTGAAGATGATAATACTTTTATAAAAAAATTAGCTAAATTAGAAAATTCAGTCTTTGTAATTGATGAGAATGTTTTAGAGTTACATAAAGAAGATTGTTTAAAAGAAATTCCAATTGAAAAGATAATAAAATTAGAAATTTCAGAAGAAAAAAAGAATATTTATACCGTTTGTGAATTGTATGAAAAAATAATGCAATTTTCACCACGAAAAAATCTGAATTTAATTTCTATTGGTGGAGGAATAACTCAGGATTTAACTGGTTTTGTTGCATCAACATTATATAGAGGTGTTAATTGGATTTTTATACCAACTACATTGTTAGCTCAAGTTGATAGTTGTATTGGTGCAAAAACGTCTTTAAATTTTAAACATTATAAAAATCTTGTTGGAACTTTTTATCCTCCAGCAGAAATTCATATATATCCAGAATTTCTTAAAACATTAACACGAGAAGATTTTTATTCTGGTGTTGGTGAAATGGCTAAATTACATCTTATGAATGGTTTAGATGACACAAAAATATTTATAAATGATTTACCATTAATAGATAAAAGAGATGGAAAAATTTTATTAGAAAGAACAAAAAATTGCTTAAATATAAAAAAATCATATATTGAAGATGATGAATTTGATACAGGTAAAAGAAATATGCTGAACTATGGTCATTGTTTTGGCCATGCTATTGAAAGCTCAACAAATTTTGCAATATCTCATGGTCAAGCTGTTGTTTTAGGTATGATTTTAGCTAATAAAGAAGCCGTCAAAAAAAATATTTTAACAACAGAAGAAGAAGAGTTTATCTTAAAAAATGTTTTAGAACCAGTTTTAGTTGTAGATATACCAACAATCAATGTTGAAGCAACGGTTAATGCTATGAAACAAGATAAGAAAAATTTAGGAAAATGTTTAGCTCTGGTAATGCTTAAATCTGGGTATGAAATGGTAAAAATTACCAATTTACAAGAAATTGAAGCGAAGGAAATTTTATTGGAATGTCAAAAATAAAATTAAGTGATTATATTGCAAAGCGATTAAAAGAATATTATAATATTGAGCACTTTTTTATGGTGTCCGGAGGTGGTGCAATGCACCTAAATGACAGTTTAGGTCGTTTTATTCCATACACAGCTAACCATCATGAACAAGCTTGTGCAATTGCGGCAGAGGGTTATGCAAGGGTTAATCAAAAGTTGGCAGTTGTTAATGTTACAACAGGTCCGGGGGGACTTAATTGTATGAACGGTTTGTTTGGACAATGGACAGACAGCGTTCCTGTTCTTTACATTTCTGGACAAGTAAAATTTACAACTACAATGGCTTCTTGTCCTCAAATTCCGCTAAGACAACTTGGCGATCAAGAAGTTGACATTATTTCTTGCGTAAAACCACTTACCAAATATGCCAAAATGGTTACAGAACCAAATGAAATAAAATATCATCTTGATAGGGCTATTTATGAAGCAACAACAGGACGTTTTGGCCCAGTATGGCTAGATATTCCGATGAATGTTCAAGGAGCTATTATTGAAGAAGACGAGTTGGTTGAATTTGTTCCACCAGCTTTAGAACAAAACAATGATTTAAAAATAGATGAAGTTATTTCAAAATTACAGCAGGCAAAACGACCTTTAATTGTTGCTGGCTATGGTTTAAGACTTTCAAAACAAGAACAAGAATTTTTAAAATTTTTAAAAAAAACAAATATTCCTGTTGTTACAACTTTTAACGGCATGGATGTTATTCCTACAGAATACAAAAATTTTTGCGGACGAATTGGAACAGTTGGTCAAAGAGCCGGAAATTTCACATTACAGAATGCTGATGTAATATTATTCTTGGGAACTAGAAATAACATTCGCCAAGTAAGCTATAACTGGGAAAATTTCGCTAAAAATGCGTTCAAAATGGTTGTTGATATTGACAATGCAGAACTTGAAAAACCTTTAGTAAAACCTGATTTGAAAATTAATGCAGATTTAAAAGATTTTTTACCTAAGTTAATTAACAACATTCCAGATTTGGATTGTGCTAAGTGGTTGGAATTTTCTAAAAACTTATACAATAAATATGATTTTGTGCACACAAAAGAATATCAATCTAAAGACGGAATTATAAATGTATATGATTTTGTACACCAGCTAACAGAAGCAATGACAGAAGGCGACATAATGGTTGCAGGAAATGGTTCTGCATGTGTTTGTGTTCATCAAACTGCTATTGTAAAACCTCATCAACGAATTTTTTGGAATTCTGGTGATGCATCAATGGGTTACGATTTGCCGGCAGCTATTGGAGCTTGCTATGAAGCAGACAATCAAAATGTAATATGTTTAACCGGAGATGGCTCGGTAATGATGAATATTCAAGAATTGCAAACTGTAAAATACAACAATTTACCACTAAAGATATTTATTATAAATAATTCTGGGTATTCGTCAATACGTCAAACTCAAAGAAATTTCTTCAACGGACACTTGACAGGTTCTGGAGTTGAAAGTGGAGTAAGCGTACCTGATTTTTGTAAATTAGCAGACGGTTTTGGTTTAAAGCACACAAAGATTTCAAATCCAGAAACAATGACAGACGAGATTAAAAAAGTTTTAACAACAGATGGAGTAATTCTTTGTGAGGTAATCGTGGAAAAAGAATATGCATTTTTGCCAAAACTTTCAGCAAAGAAACTTGAAGACGGCACAATGATTTCTCCAAGCTTGGAGGACATGTTCCCATTTTTACCAAGAGAAGAATTTAGTGAAAATGTTATTTAAGGTAATCATTAAAAATAAATTAACCTTTTTATGATTAAGTTTAATTAACTTTTATTTTTCTAGAGTGATTTATGTTATTATAGTTCAATAATCAAGCTAAAATTTAATTAAAGGATGTTGCTGTATGTTTGTTTCTTATTTTGAACCAATATATTTTAGAAATAAACAAGATTGTTATATTCATTATTTTTACAAACAAATTCAAGATTTAGGTGCTAAAAATTGTTATTTTTTGGTAAATGAAGATTTTTTTAAGCCCATAGAAGTATGGGAAAGTAGAAATTGTCCACATTTATCAGAAGAAACAAAAAATTACCATATGTATGAAATATGCAATAATCAGACATTATTAAGTTGTAAAAAATCTATAATTCCTTATAAAATTTTTGATGAGTTATTAAACAAAATAAAAGAAGATAAATTATTAGGTGAAAAAATATTATTAACAGAGGTCTATGAACCTTTAAAACAATATTTTGATAAAACTATTAAAGAATTATTAGAGAAAATAGAAATAGAAGCAATTTTAACTATTAAAAATTGTCCATCTTTGGAAGTTGTTGCAAAAAAATATAATATTCCAGTAATTCATTATGAGATTGCAGCATTGAGATCTTATACATATGAGTTTTTAGCATACTATGATTTAAAAGGAGTTAATGGTTGCACCTCTGTCGATATAAACTTTGAGCAATTTAAGAATGAATATAGAAAAAAACGGATAAAGTTATTATCTAACAAAGATATTCTTAATTTGTTTGCAAGAAATATAAATATAAAAAAGATAAAATCAATAAAGCAAATATTTGAAGTTGGTGGAGCACTACAGGTATTTAATGATTCAAATTTAATAGCGTTTTCAAATGGCTACGATTCAAATCAATTAGTTGATCTACTAGTAAATAATTTTGATGAAGATGAAATTTTAATAAGAAATCATCCTTACAATGATGCTCAAAAACTTTTATCTTTTAAAAACTTAGATTATTCAACGATTTCTGCTGAATTTATTGCAAAATGCAAGAAAATATTAACAATCAACTCAAGTATTGCATTTGAAGCTTCATTATATGATAAACCGGTTTATATTTTAGGAGATTCTCCATTTAAAATGTTATCAGCAAAGTTGTCTACATTAACTGACAAAAGTTATAAAATTAAGAATACAGCTGAACGAAAATTGTTAATAAACTACTTAACTTTTGTGTATATGATACCGTATGATTTAATTTTCAACGTGGAATATTTAAGGTACAGATTAAAAAATCCTGCGTTAATAGATTTATATAAATATCATTTTAATTATTATGTTAATAAATATCAAAAATTAAGAAAAGAAAAACATATAGAACAACGTATAGAACAACGTATAGAACAACAAAAAAGGATTCAAAGATTTTTTGACAAAATTAAAAAGACTTTGTTTCTTTTTAAAATATATAGGTGAGAATATATAATGAAAACGCTAAGTCCTAAAAATTTATTTAACTATAAAAGACTTGATTTAATAGTAAAATATTTATACGCAAAAGAAATTTTAGAAGAAAATAAGAATGATTATTCTTCTGAAGTATACAAAGATCTATACATAAGGCATATTATATTAAGAAATATGGGTATAGAACCTAAACGTCACTATGAAAAACAAAATAAGTTTAATATTGGTGATTTTTGTTTTAATTTTAGAACCCTTTTAGAAAGTATGCAAAAAAGAGGATTTGATACAAATAACCCGATAAGAATATCTAAAGATTATTATATTGAAAATGGTGCTCATAGAATCGCAATATCTCAACTGTTGGGTTTAGAAATTCCATATTTAGCGGAATCTACAGTAAAAAATTTATGGAATTTCGATTGGTTTGATAAAAATGGTTTTACAACAGAAGATAAACAAAGAATTTTAAAATGCTTTGTTGATATAAACATTGAAAACTGTACAATTTTTGTTGTATGGAATCCATTGTTTAAATATTTAGAAAACCTAAAAGCCATATTTAACAAGTATTTTGATATTGTGGGTGATATAGAATTAGATTTTGAAGATAATCATATCGCATTTACAAATGTTTTATTAGAAATTTATGAGCCAAATATTAGAGATAATGAAAATGCAGAAGAAACAATATTGGCTAAATCAAAGCTTTTACAAGCAAACTATTTAAATTTTAAAGTTTTTGTATTAACAAATCAAGAAAAAAATAAAAATGTAGATATTAATATTTTATCAAAACAATGCAAAGAGTTTATTAGGGAGACATTTAACCATATTTTACCAAAGGAATGCTATTGTACTGTTCATTCTTCTGAAGGAATTGAAGAAACTAAATATTTATCAAATATATTGCTATCACCCAATAATATAAAACATTTAAAAATGAGATTAAGCTATAAATATAATAGAGAATTTGTTAATAGAGTAAGAAATATGAAAAATCTTATTACGAACTTAAAAATTGATTCAGTAGATGATATATGTGTTATAGGAAGTGCCGTAATGATAACTCTAGGAATTCAAGAGAATTCTGATGTCGATTTTATTACACTTGAAAAATATAGAAATCGATTAGGTTGGGATTCGATTCACTTAAATGACGACTATGATATAGGCGTTTCTGAAAGAGTTGCAAAACGACAAAAAAAAATAAACGATGATATATTAATAAATAATTCAGATTATCATTTTTATTTTAAAGGACAAAAATTTATTAACTTAGAAATATTAAAAGATAGAAAAAGGTTTTCAAAGCGTACAAAGGATATTAACCATTTAAGACAAATAGAATTACATGAAAAGTTAATTGGAAATATAAATCAACGAAAGCTTTTAATGGAGCGAATTGATGCTGAAAAAAATAGAAGACAAGAAAAAAAGAAAGCTATCAATATAGAAAAAAAAGACAAATACAAAAAAATAGTAAGACATATTTTGTGCATAATAAGGACATATATTTAGTGAAGGCGGATACCTAATCGAAATTTTTAAAAGTGATTATAAAATTATAATTTGTAATTTCATTAGAAATAAAGTATAATTTGGTTATGAAAGTATCTGTATTAATACCATATTATAATGATAGAGAGTTTTTAAGACAATCTATAGAGTCAGTTCTAAACCAAACTTATAAAGATTTTGAATTAATTTTAGTAAATCATGCTACAACAGATGATTGTAGAGAAATTGCACATTCTTATAATGATGATAGAATTATTCATCTTGATATGGATAGAAATTATGGCGGTGGTACTGGTTTAATAATGGAAAAGTTTTTAGAACATGCATCTGGAGAATACCTAAAATTATTTTGTGCTGATGATATTATGTATCCTGATTGTTTAAGAGACTTGGTTGCTTTTGCATCTTTACATCCCGAATATGATATGGTTTTTGGTGATGTAGAACATATTGATGTAAATGGTAACTCTTTAAGTAATTCTTGGTTTAAGTCACGGCATGGTTTTGATTTAAAAAATACAGAAGTAGATTGTTTAAGGAATTATTTTAAAGGCTTAAGTACGCTCCCTTACATCGGAAGTTTTGTAAAAACTGAAAAAATGAAACAAATAGAAATTGATGTTTCTTGCATAATGAACTTTGATATGCATCTATGGACATCATTATTACTAAATGGTTGCAAAATAGGTTATTTAAATAAATACGTTGCAGGATATAGAATACATGATAATCAGATGTGTTCTGCTAAAAATCGAAAGTTAATTTTTGTTAGAGGTTATCCAGAGCTAACAGCATTAGCTCAATTATATTTTAAAATAAATGATATAAATTTGTTAAAAAATTTGTTTAAAACAAATCCATTTATAAAAAAAGTTGATGAGCAGGATGTAAAATTTATTGTTGCCTACGAAATGCTTTTATCTAATATTAAACCAATTTCATATCTTGGTTATAATATACTTTACAATATGAAACGTATCTGTACAGTTATTGATATACAGGATAAAAGCCAGGAGATCCGGTGCATTTAAGGCATCATTGGCAATTAAAATGGCTCCCACTGCAACAACTCCCACTGTTACCAGAGTAATCATAGCCCCAAGTCCCATGTGATAAATTGACATATAGTGATAGCTCAACTTTTTATTATCAACAAATCTCTGATTCCCTTTCTGGAATTTTTCCATCTCCATTTCTTCATTTGCAAAGGATTTTACCACCCGGATCCCAGAAAGGCTGTCTTCGATCTGGCTGTTAATATCGGCCATACGCACACGGTTTTCCTTGAAAGCTTTCTTCATCTTACGGTTAAAGTAATATGCAAATATACCAATTGCCGGTATAAATGCAAAAAGCACCAGTGCCAGTTTGACATTGATACACAACAAGATGACAAAAGAGCCCACAAATTTAATAACAGAGATTACCAGATCCTCCGGACCATGATGAAGCAATTCTGTAATTTCAAAAAGGTCACTGGTTACTCTGGATAACAACTGTCCTACTTTTTGATTATCAAAAAAAGAAAATGACAATTTCTGATAATGCCCAAATATCTCTGCTCTTAAATCTCGTTCTATATTGGCTCCCATGATATGTCCATAGTAACCAATATAAAAATTACTGAAACCTTCAATTGCTACGAGCACCACCATAAGCACTGTGAGCTTTAGCACTTTTTGCAGCATTTCAGTATGTTCTAAATAAATTACTGTACCTGTAATATAACGCACAATCAGGGGGATAGCCAAAGTAATGCCAGCCCCCAGAATTGCAAAAAACATATCTGATATAAACAGACCCATATATGGTTTATAATAACCAAACAGGCGTCTCCATTTGTGTTCCATTTATCCTACTACCAATCCTTCTCTGGTCAGCACATCAATTA
>JBJFBU010000114.1:0-8817 GCA_051888595.1 Candidatus Gastranaerophilaceae bacterium
ATTCAAGGATAATATCACCGATATCAAACAATTCTAAACCAAAGCGAACATCAGGTTTATCAGAACCATATTTATCCATAGCTTCTTGCCATGTCATTTGTTTAAATGGAGGTTTTACATCAACGCCTGCAGCTTTGAAACCTTCAACTAACAAGCCTTCAACCATTTCAATAATATCTTTTTGTTCAACAAAAGACATTTCCAAGTCAATTTGTGTGAATTCAGGTTGTCTGTCTGCACGCAAATCTTCATCACGGAAACATTTTGCTACTTGATAATATCTTTCAACACCACCAACCATCAACAATTGTTTAAAAATTTGTGGTGATTGCGGTAGTGCATAAAATTTTCCTGGTTGTACACGAGATGGAACAAGATAATCTCTAGCTCCTTCTGGTGTTGTATTAATAAGAATAGGTGTTTCAACTTCTAAAAAGTTTTCGTTATCTAAGTAATTTCTAACTGCTTGTACAACTTTATGACGTAATTTCAAGTTGTTGAACATTTTTGGACGACGAATATCTAAGTAACGATATTTCAATCTTACGTCTTCTGAAACGCTGTCATCATCTAAAACAAATGGAACAGGCTTAGCTTCTGACAAAATTTCAACATAATCAGGATAAATTTCTACTTGTCCTGTTGGAAGTTTTTCATTGTATGTTTCTTCAGGACGTCTTGTAATTTTACCCTTGATAGTAATAACATATTCATTTCTTAATTTTTCAAAAACTTTATGTATTTCTGGATTTTTTTGAGGGTCAGAAACAAGTTGGAAAAAGCCTGTTCTATCTCTCAATTCAATAAAAATCATACCGCCTAAGTCACGAACGCAATCTACCCAACCAGAAAGTGTAACTTCTTGGTCGATGTTAGACAAATTAAGTTCGCCACAATTGTTTGTTTTCATTCTTAATTGCATAAATCAAAATTCCTTTTCTTTTTAATACAATAGAATTTTAACAAAAACAAAATAATTTGTGAATAAAAACTTTATTAGGCGTTAAAACAATGATTTTTACTTAAAATATTAAAGCAAATTATTTGTTTCGTTGTACATTACTGATCTCAAGTCTTGTTCTGTGTATAGATTTGGATACTTTTTAATAAAGTTATCAACATCAAATGTTGCAACCCACATATCAAGTCTTTGTAGAACAATTGGATAGTCATTTGCTTTTTTCAAGTTTTCTATATATTGCAAAACGAGCTCTCTTACTCTTAATCTGTCCATTGGAACTTGTGTTTGGGTATCTTTATCAACTTTATCTGTTTTTTCTTCTTGCTTAGCTTTTTGTGTTTCCTCTTGTTTTGCCTTGGTATCAACTTTTTCTGTTGCAGAAGCTGCAGCGGCAATTTGTGTTGTAGAATTTATACCTGATACTGATTCAACCATAAGCAATCCTCCTCTCTTATAAGTGGCATTTTTTATATCGACATTTATCAGAAAAACTTTAAATTTTTTGTTTTAAATTATAAGTTTTATTAAGTTTTTTTTTGTTATAATCAAGTTAAGAGATATATCAAAAAATGAGGATAACGATGGCAGAAATTAGACAAGAGTTTATTGAACAAGCAGAAAAAATTGGTAGAAGTTGTGAAATTCTACCTGGAGGAGTTATGGAACTTGCTCAAAAACTTCAATATTCACACGATAATAATAAACCCTTGCGTATAAAATTAGGTATGGATCCAACTCGTCCAGATTTGCATTTAGGTCATACCGTTGTAATGCGTAAGTTAAGAGAATTCCAAAAATTAGGACACAAAATAGTTTTAATTGTCGGTGGAGCAACAGCTATGGTTGGCGACCCTTCTGGAAAATCAGAAACTCGTCCAGCTCTAACAAAAGAGCAAGTTGACGAAAATGCTAGAACTTATTTTGAACAAATTTCTAAAGTTATTGATGTAACAGATGTTGAAGTAACAAATAATGCGGATTGGTTACATAAATTAAGTTTTATGGATATGTTAAAATTGGCATCAAATGTTACAGTTGCTCAAATGATGACTCGTGATGATTTTGCAAAAAGATATTCTGAAGGTAAACCGATTGCTATACATGAATTTTTCTATCCATTAATGCAAGCTTATGATTCTTATGAAATTGATGCAGATATTGAATTTGGTGGTACAGACCAAAGATTTAATACTCTTTTAGGACGTGATATTCAAACTGCTTATGGCAGAAAATATCCTCAATTAGTTATGTTGTTGCCACTATTAGAAGGTACAGATGGTGTTGTTAAAATGAGTAAATCTTATCCAGAACACTGTATTTCCTTAACTGATAGTGCAAATGATATGTTTGGAAAAATCATGAGTATTCCTGATACTTTGATTTTGAAATATTATGAGCTTTTAACTGACTTAGAAAATAATGAAATTAAAAAAGTTCATGATGATTTGGAAAATAATGCATGTAATCCTCGTGATTTAAAATTGCGTTTAGCACATATTATTACGGAAGAATACCATGGCAAAGAAGGAGCTGATAAAGCACAAGAAGCATTTATAAATGTTGTTTCAAATAAGGGTATTCCGGAAGATATTCCAGAATATACGCTTGTTGAAAGCCAAAATATTCTTGATTTAATGTTAGAGTTAAAGTTTATTCAATCTAAAGGTGAAGGAAAACGTTTAATTCAAGGCGGTGGTGTTAAATTTGAAGGTGAAAAAGTTGCAGAACCTACATTTTTAGTTGAAAAAGAAGGTATTTTACAAGCAGGAAAGAGAAAATTTGCAAAAATTGTGAGGTAAAAATGAAAGTATACGAGAATGTTTTAGAATTAATTGGTAAAACTCCAATGGTAAAATATAATGATAATATTTTACTAAAACTAGAATTTTTAAATCCCTCGCATTCTGTTAAAGACAGAGCTTCTTTTTACATGCTAAATGAGGCAAAAAAACAAGGTTTAATTAATGAAAATACAGTTATAATCGAGCCAACAAGTGGTAATACTGGCATTGGATTGGCTATGTGTTGTGCTGTTTTAGGTCTAAAAATTATAATAGTAATGCCTGAAAGTATGTCTATTGAAAGACGAAAACTTATTCAAGGCTATGGTGCTGAACTTGTTTTAACACCAGCTTCAAAAGGTATGCAAGGTGCTGTAGATAAAGCAAATGAATTAAAAAATGAATATCAAAATTCGTTTATTCCAATGCAATTTGCAAACATGGCAAATCCTTTGGCTCATATTGAAACTACTTCAAAAGAAATTTTTGAAGATACAGAAGGAAATGTTGATATTTTTGTTGCTGGTATTGGAACAGGTGGAACAGCAACAGGTGTTGCAAAAGGATTGAAGGATTTAAAACCAAGTGTAAAGGTTTACGGGGTTGAACCATTAGAAAGTCCTTTATTAACTAAAGAAAAAGCTGGCCCTCATAAAATTCAAGGTATTGGAGCTAATTTTGTACCAGAAATTTATAAAAATGGTAAATTAGATGGAATTTTAACAATATCAGGCAATGAGGCTATTGAAAAAGCTAAATATTTGGCAAAACATAAAGGTATATTAGCAGGAATTTCATCTGGTGCAAACTTAGCAGCTGCATTGGAGTTATCAGAACAAAATCCTGATAAGTTAATTGTTACTGTAATGTGTGACTTTGGTGAAAGATATTTATCTACGGAGTTATTTGACTAATGTTTGATAGAGCTATTTTCCACATAAAAGATGATATAAAAACTATTTACGAAAAAGACCCAGCAGCTAATAATATATTAGAAGTTATATTTTGCTATCCAGGGTTACATGCACTTTTGGCTCATAGATTTTCACATAAATTATACAAATGGAAAATTCCTTTTATACCGAGATTTATTTCGTTTATAATGCGAATTTTGACAGGTATAGAAATTCATCCCGGAGCAGAAATTGGTGAGAGATTTTTCATTGATCATGGTGAAGGTGTTGTGATTGGTGAAACGACAATAATTGGAAACGATGTTTTAATTTATCAGCAAGTAACTTTAGGTGGAACAGGTAAAGATAAAGGAAAACGTCATCCAACATTGATGGATGGAGTTATTGTTGGTGCTGGTGCAAAAGTTTTAGGAAATATTACACTTGGAAATCATGTGCGTGTTGGTGCAGGTTCTGTTGTTGTAGAAGATGTACCAGATTTTGCAACTGTTGTAGGTATTCCTGGGAGAATTGTTAAACAAAAATATTATGATGAAAATGGAACTTTAATGCACAATAGAATTCCTGATCCTGTAAAGTGTAAAATTCAACGTATGACTTATGAAATTAAAGAAATACAAGATAAATTAGGCATAAAACATGAAAATTTTGAAGATTTTTGTGATGGTTAATTCTTGTGTAAAAATAACAGCTAAAATAAAAACTTAAAAAATATTATTATTTAGTCGCAAAAACAAAAAATTTCGTTAAAAATTTTTAAAAAATTTGTTTTTTGTGTTTAAAATTTGTGAAAATTGGGAATATAGTATACAAGTAAACTTTCATAAAAATAAAGCCGTTTAATTAAGAGATTATTGTTGAATACCCGCAAAGTAAGGTATAAGTGTTGCTGTTGCAAAATTATACCAAGTCTAGTTGGAGGTGCCTATGCCAGCTTTAAAATCAAAATTTAATGACATAGAGTCAAGCTCAAGAAGAGTAAAATCTTCTTCACGCAAAGCAAGACGTATTGTTTTTGAAGATTTAACAATGAGTGAATACATAAAAAGAGAGGCTGTTTCTCCAACAGATGAAATGTTAGAGGAATTATGTGCTATTTTTAGTTGATATTTCAAAAGAAAATAGCATTTAATGTGATTTTTTAATATAATGAATGTATGAAACAAAGTTCATTATTTGATGCCATTGCTCCCATAATGATAGGGCCATCTAGCTCACATACAGCTGGAGCTGTTAGGTTGGGTTTATTAGCAAGAAATATTTATGATAAAAAAATTAAAAAAATAACTTTTAATTTGTATAATTCGTATGCAAAAACTGGTTTTGGTCATGGTACGGATAAAGGTTTATTAGCAGGTGTTTTAGGATTTTCTGTTGATGATACAAGAATTAAAGATATCTTTAATTTGGATATATCAAAAGAGATTGATTATAGCTTTGAATATTTTGAAGATTTCAATAGACACCCAAATTCTGTAGATTTTATATTCGAAGACAATGGTCATTATATGACAATTTGTGGTGATTCTGTAGGTGCTGGAAATGTTAGAATTACTAAAATAAATGATTTTTCTGTAAATCTTGCAGGTGATTACAATTCTTTAATAATAAATTATAAAGATGTTGCTGGCATGATTTCACGAGTTACTGGGATAATTCAAACTCAACAAATTAATATAGCTTCTCTTATTTGTGAACGTAATGCAAAAGGTGAAGATGCTTCGATGTGTATTTGTTTGGATGGAGAATTAGATTACAGTGTAATTGAAAAAATAAAAAGAATTCAGGATATTTATTTTGTAAGACGTATATCAAAATTGGAAAATTAATATGATAAAAGACATAAGAACATTTAAAGATTTAGCCTTGGCTTGTTCTCAACAACACAAAGCAATATACGAAATTTTTCAAGAAAGAGAAGCTAAACTTATGGAAGTTTCTGTAGAAGAAGTTCGATTAAATGTAAAAAAATCTTTAGATGCAATGAAGGATGCTATTAAAAAGGGTTTGCAATCAAGAGAAAAATCTATAAGCAAACAATGTGGTGATGATTGTATAACTTTGTCACAGAGATATGAAAAAAGATCTGCAATTTTTGGTAAAAGTTTTGAGAAAATTACTACCTATGCTCTTGCTACAATTGAAGAAAATTTGAGAATGGGTAAAATTGTGGCTTGTCCTACGGCTGGTTCTTGTGGAATTGTTCCGTCTGTTTTAGTTGGAATTTCTGAAGAATATAATTTTGATGAAGATACTCAAATAAATGCTTTAATTACAGCAGGTGCAATTGCAACGATTATATCTTATAAAGTTGCTCTTGCTGGTGCTGTTGCTGGGTGTCAGGCTGAATGTGGTGTTGCTTCTGCAATGAGTGCTGGTGCTATGACTCAAATGTTTGGCGGTACTGTAAATCAAATTTTAAACGCAGTTGCTCTTTGTTTAAAAAATATTTTAGGGCTAACTTGTGATCCTGTTGCTGGTTTGGTAGAAATACCTTGTGTAAAACGCAACCCTTTTTTAGCTGTCAATGCAGTTACAGCTTATGAATTAGCAATTTCTGATATAAAAAGTAAAATTCCAGTTGATGAAGTTGTTGATGCAATGATGCAAATTGGTGAATTAATGTCACCAATGCTTAAAGAAAGTTCTCAAGCTGGTTTGGCAAAAACAAAAACCGCTTTAAAAATAGAAGAAAGTTTGAAAAAATATAAGGAGATATAATGAATTTAGAATTTAAACAAACTATAAAAGATATTTTTAAAATAAAAGATTTTCATATTTATACAATAACATTTGCAATTTTATCTACATTATGTGGCATAATTTCTAATGCTAAAAATATTAATTTTAAATGGGAATTATATCTTTTATCTGCAATGTTTGTATATATTCCACTAGGATTTTTGATGAATATAATTCATAACAAAATGAATGATAAAAATAAAATAATAGGTTCTTTTTTTGAAACAATATTTGACTCTTTTCAAACAGGTTTGAAAGCTTTTTTTGCAATAGCCTTAAATTCTATTATTTTTGGATTTTTTGCAACAGTTTTATTAGTTACAACTTCACTTTTAGCTAAAGTTCCAGTAGAAGCTTTACCTTGGGCATTATTAAAAAATCCGCCTGTACTGATTGTTTTTATAATTGTTTCTATTTTTGCAACACTGTTGTTTAACTTTTTACCCGTTGTTTATTCAAAAAATTATTCTGTAAAAGAAACGCTAAATTGGATTTATATATTTAAAAAATTCTTTACTAACGCAAAAGAAACATTATTAGCATTAATAGCTTATGTCTTAGCTTGCTTAGTATTGTTTTCTTTATTTTTTGCTTGTGCTTATGGACTTAACCTTATTTTAATACCAGTTTTGAAAGTTCTAGTTGCAAAAGGATTTACATACGCACCACTTATACTTTATTTTTCTGATGTTATAGCACCATTCTTTATATCACTAACACATTACATATTACTTGCAATAATATATGTTTTATTAGCAAAAATATATATCTATGAACAAAAATTTGATGAGGACTTATGCCAATTGCAAGCCAACAACACCGATAATAACGATAATAAATGATACAACTTTAAGTGCGTTAATTGGCTCGTGAAAGAAAAATACACCCACAACAGCAATAAATGCAATACTTAAAGCACTCCATAAGGCATAAGCACAACTCATATCGAAATGTTTTAAAACTTGTGAAAATAATACATAAAGTAATACATCAAAAAATATCACACCTAAAGTTGGATATAATACCGTAAAATCGTTTGATAGCTTTAAACAAGCTGTTCCAAGAATATCAAAAACGATAGTTATAAACAAAAATAAGTATGGTTGCATTGCTATGAATCCTCTTTCTTGTATTGCATAATTCTCAAAAGTATGTTAGCAAAGAAGCCAACTGTTAATGCAGAAATTACATTAACCAAGACAGCATACGAATATTCCTAAAACAAATAGAAGAATTTTTAATGCAAATTTTTTCTTATCTTGTATTTTATCCATATTTTTCCTTTAATTTTACAAATATACAGAGTCAATCATAACAAAAAACAATAATTTTTTATTTTTTAATTAGGCAAAAACAAAATTAAATAAAAAACTTAATTTGTGCTAAACTTAAACTATGAAGATAGCAGATTTACACATTCATAGTAATTGTTCTGATGGTAGTGATAATGTTGAAAGTTTAGTTAGAGAGATTATTAAATCGAATATTAAAATTTTTGCACTGACTGATCATGATACGATCGAAGGCTGTTTGGAGATTAGAAAATACATTCCAAATAATGTAAGATTCATTCCAAGTATCGAATTAACTTGTCAAACAGAAAATATAAAGTGTCATGTTTTAGGATTTAATTGTAATCCTTACGACAAAAAGTTAAATGAACTTATCGAAAAAGGCAAAAAACTTCGTCGTCAAAAACTTGAAACACGACTTGATTATATAAAAAATGTTTTAAAAATTGATTTAACAAAAGAAGAAATAGATTGGTTGTATTCGAGAAAAAGTGTTGTAAAAACCCATCTTGCAAATATTCTAGTTAATAGAAATATGGCAAAAACAAATGTTGAAGCAATGCAAAAATATTTAGATGGTATAAAAACAGGCAATACTCGATTTAATATTCAAGAAGCAATAGATGCAATTGTTACCTCTGGTGGAATTCCAGTTTGGGCACATCCTTTAGGTGGTGAGGGTGAAGTTCATATTGCATATGAAAAGTTTTTACCAAGATTAGAAAAAATGATTTTTTACGGAATAGAAGGCTTGGAGTGCTATTATTCAAGGTATTCCTAGAAAGAAGCAGAGTTTTTAATAAATTGTGCTACAAAAAATAACTTGTTAATCTCTGGAGGAAGTGATTATCATGGCACAAATAAGGAAAATATTCAGCTTGCAAAATTGAACATAGATAACGAACCTGTTGATGCAAGTTTATTGACAGTATTAAAAAAAATTATTTGATTTAATGCAAAAAAAAACCACCAAAAGGTGGTTAAAAATTTTTATAGGGAAGGAAATAAGGAAATTTAATAAACACGTCTGTTATTTAGAATTGTACTAAATAGCAGTATTTAAAAATTTGTTTTATAAAATATAGCTGATAAATTAAGTGTGTATTTGCTATAATTTTATATTAATG
>JBJFBU010000115.1:0-8806 GCA_051888595.1 Candidatus Gastranaerophilaceae bacterium
AATGTAAATCTTCCATTTTTACCACTACCAATTGATTGTGTTGATATTGCATAAGCCCAAATTTTACCAGCGTTCTTACCTGTTTTAGATTTTAATGGGATTACTTCTAAAATAATCAATTTTCTTCTCTCTTTATCTTCCATCGAATGTGTACAAATATTAATATATCCTAAAAATTCTTTTTGAAATGACATTTTTTGTTTATATGTAAAGTCTGGTCTATGCTGTGATATTATAAATTCATTTATTTCATACAGTATTTCCTTTGTTTGTAATTTTGTATATTGTGTCTTGCTTTCGTTTGAATGTCTCTCAACAATTCTTGTTAATAAATCATTGTCTTTTAATTTTTCTTTGTTCATAGACTTAGCTTTACCATGTTTAAAAAATACAAACATAGTATTTATTCCTATAAGTTCATTAGCATTACCAAATTCAACGAAAAAATCAAGCTTTATTAATATTTCTAATTTACGAGCATCAATTGAAAGATTATTTATGTCATATAATAAATCCACGAAAGTATTGTATTGAATATCTCTCAATTCATATAATTCATTAGCAATTTTTTCATTCATATATTTAATAGAACTTATTCCTTTATAAATAATTTTTGTTTTAGCATCAAAAAAATATTCAGATTTAGAATATCTAAATTTTGGTTCAACAATTTTTATGCCCAAAGATTTGGCTAAAGCAGTACCATTTAAAATATCATTTTCGTTGCTTGCACAGTTTAAAAAGGCGCAAATAAAAGCTTCTGGATAATAATGTCTAAGATAACCACATAAATATCCTAACATAGAATATGCTTTGCTATGATTTTCACCAAAAGAATAAGAAGCCGCATCTTCTAGTATTTTTATATATTGTTGAGCTTCTTTTTCTGCTACATCGTGCGATTTTACAGAACCATCACAATAACCCTTTAGTATTTTAGGCAACCACTTATCAATAACTTTTTTATCCTTCTTGCCTATAGCTCTTCTGACTGTATCTGATTGCGAACCAGTTAATCCACAAATTTGTTGCATGAATTTAATTTGTTGTTCTTGATATACAAGAAATCCATAAGAATCTTGTAATAAATTTGCCACACGCTCGTCTGGATTATAATTAATTTCGTGTTTTGTTAATTTATTTCGATATGATTCGCCAGAGGGTCTAACACAAGCATTAACCAAAGACAAATCGCTAATACTTCTTGGTTGCATTTGTTTTAATAGTTGACCAGAAAAACTACTCTCAAACTGAAATATTGCTGTATTGTTATTACTTATATCTTTCCATACAGCTTCGTCATTCCAATCAATCTCATAAGACCTAGGATATTTTTTGCCTATATATTTATAAGTTTTTTCTATAACACTAATTGTTTTCAATGCTAATATATCATATTTAATTAAACCAACTTCATGTGCGGCATCCATATCTAATTGCAATACGATAACACCATCATTTAACATTGTCCCATAATTATCTGAAAGTGTTATTGGAGAAGCGATAATTCCAGCAGGATGAACTGATTGTGATATATTAACACCTATCATACCGTCAAGATAATAACATATATCTTTATGGTCTTTTTTACATTTATCTTGGTCTTTTTTATATTCTTCTTTAATCAAAGCAATTTTTGCTAAAGAATAAGGACTGTCTATTTTTTCATTATACTCTTCATATTCTTTTATTTTAGAATTTATTTCAGCAACTTTATTTTGTCTGATTTCTTTATTAGTTTCTGTTGCCATAATTCTTTTTTTTTCTATTTTTAATTCTTTTGTAGATTTACCATTTTTATCTTTATATATTATATCTAAAGCTCTTCCTATATCATCTATAGCTCCTAAATCTTGATTAGTACCTATAGCAAAAACTCTAGCAGTTTTTTCAATACCAATTTTTTTTATTATTTTGTCAAATATAATACCTCTGTACTCATCAGGTACATCTACATCTATCTTTTCTACCCTGTCTTTCGACATATTTGCACTAAATTATATTAGTGGGAATAGACTATATCTTCATCTTATTTACACAAATAAGAGCTTGGCGCTTCCAAATACGGAATTTCACCGTAAATGTACTCCTAATGGATAGTCGTTTGAGTTATAAATTATTTACTTCTTTTAATATAAAACCTTTACTTTTATGATGTCTTGATAAAGAGGATATGCTTAAATCAAGATTGTTTTTTAATACAAATTCTTTTAGTTTATTAAACCCAATGAAAATATCAGTTTCTTTCCCATTAGGATATACTAAAATTAACTTTCTAAAATTACGAATTTGATTTATACCAGAACTCTCATAACCAAGATGAATATTTTCTTTTTGTGTTACCCATTCTAAATTTGTATAATGATTATTATGTATATTACCATCTTTATGATTAACAACTGCACCGTCAAAAAATCCGTCACAAAAATAATACGCAACAAGCCTATGCACTAATAAATATTTCGGCTTACCTTTTTTATATAAACAAACTTGTAAATATTTTTGAGAATTATTTATATTTCTTAAAGCCTTTTTTCTTAACCCCTGATAACCATATTTTTTTCTTATTGAATAAACTTGTCCACTCTCAGTTATTATATAATTTTCAAACTCATTTATCACGAAATATCTTTCGTCAATATCTATATCCATAAATTCACCTCCTTGTTTTTTTTATTATTTTAAAAGTAAATATTTTTATAACCACAGGATTACCATATCTTTACAAGACTTAGGCTTCCCCTGTTAGCCAGTTTATTAACTGTCATTTCCTACAGTTACTATACGTTAAACTGACACCCTATATTTATAGGTTCACCAAGTTTTTTTCTGTATATCACTATACAGGGAGACTACAATAATCAATCTCCTGATTCAATTCTATCTTCGTTACAAAATCTAGCAAAGTTTGTGTCAAAAATTATTGGGTCTATATCGTTAATATCTGTTAAGTACGCACATAATGAGCCGCCAGCACTACCTCTTGAAAAACCAAAAGGTATTCCTTCATTTCTAGATTCTCCTATAAAGTCACTCATACTTAACATAAAACCTAACATTCCCACTTTTTTAAAAACGCTAAGTTCTTCATTGATTCGACTTACATATTCTGATTTTCTACCAATATCAATAATTTTGTTTTTTATTTTTTCTTCAAGTTTGTCCCAACATCTTTTAACAAACTCTGCTTCATCTTCTTCTTTCGATTTTAATATAGGATATTTGAAACTTTTATCTAACTCAAAATCTTCGACTGAATCAGCTATAACATTGGTATTACTTAAGGCTTCACTAATTAAATCATCAGATAAAATATTTTGTTTTTTAAACATATTATATATTTCTTCATAAGATTTATAAGTTAGGTCAAATGTGTCTTCGTCTAAAAATTCAATGTGTTTAGCTGTTTGTAAAATTGTTCTACATTGAGCCTTATAATCATTTAAACTATGAGTATCTGTTCCTGCAACCAAAGGTATTCCATATTTATTATGATATTCTACAAGTTGTTTGTTAAATTTTTTTTGTTTTTCAGAATTAATATGTGGTTGAACTTCTAAGTAGGTATATTTATGTAAAAGTTTATCAAAATAATATTCAAGACTATCATTTTCTTTTTTTATTTCTTGTATATTAAATTCTAAAATCTCAATTTTATTTTTAATTTTTTCTAATTTAGAGTTATCGGTTTTATATTTAAAACTTTCTTTTGCTTTTATTAAATCTTGCAGTTCGTTTTCAAATATTTTAATTTCTTGATTATTTTTTAAAATTGTTTCTTGTATTGACCATAACGGTGAAGCCAAACAAGCACTTGTTGAAATAATATTATCAGATATACTTAAAAAATCATCAAAAGAAATTCTCGGCTTAAAATAAAAATAATCGTTATTATATGATTTACTAACCAAACTATTTATTTCTTTAATTCCTTCCTGATTTTTAGCTAATAAAATTGTATGATAATTATCTTTAATTTTTTTATCTACAATTTCAACATAAGATTCTGATTTGTTTTCAATAAGTACCTTCCTTTTATGGTATAATTTGTGAGTTAAGTATATTTCACAACCATGTATGTACTTAATACCCTTCGAATCACAATATTCTTTCTTTTTAACCCAGTTAAATATATTTCCATGTTCTGTTGATGCAATAGCTTTTTGTCCTAATTCAACTGCTTTATCAACATAATCCTCAAATTTAGTACAACTATCTAACAATGAATAATCACTGTGTAAATGATATACAGTATAATTATTCATACATTAATCACCTCTTTAAAACTCTGGACATTCTAATTCGGTTAGATTACATACTCTTCTTTTTTCTAATGTTGGTGCATAATTAATTGTATAATGACTTTCCCAAGAATATGCTCTGTCTCGTTCTTCTATATTAGAATAAATTCTTCTTGTTGCATAGTCATAATACAATTTACATTCTTTACCAGCGGCTTGTGATGGTCTATCTTTAATAATTGAAACTTTTATATTATATCCTTCTTCATCGTCTTTCAACTTATCAACCCATATCAATCTATGACACAAATTACCAATCTCAGAAGCTCCATGTAAATCATATACCGAATGCTCGTAAGTGCCACCAGCTACAGGTTTTTTAGGATGTACTATTAAATTAACGCAAGCCTTATATTTTTTAGTAAATCCCATCAACTTTATAATAAATTTTTTTTGTGTTTCCCATTTAGAATCATCATCATTTCCAGAAAATGACAATGTCATTAAGTTATCAATTAAAAATACCCTACAACCAAATCTTCGATATGCGTTTTTCATTTCTTCTAATACTGTTTCGCCAGAACTATCAAGCCCATCTTCGTCATCGTATAAAATTATTTTTGTTCTATAATAATCTTTGATACATTTCAATGCTTCATTGCTTACAGAATAAGAATATCTAGCACTATCTTTATTTTCCCATCTCAGTGTGTGATTTCTTCCTGCTAATGGAGAACAAATCCAATCGCTTAATTGTCCATTATCAAGTTCTCCGCTATATACAAATGATTTATAACCTTGTTCAACTGGCGATATAAGGCAGGATATATTAGCTAGGCTTGACTTACCACTGCCGCTATAACCAGTTATAATAGTAAAACAGGGGAACAAGTTCCCATAAATCAAATCATCTATTGCCTTGAATCCTGTAGATACCTTTTCCATATCTTTAACGTTAGTTGGTTCATAATCCATTAAAAATTTTAATCTTTTACTAGGAATTTCCTTAGCTCCATTAATAAGACTTAAAACAGCATTAGAACCACAGGCTAATAAAATATTATTCGCATCTGTTTTTCGAATACATTCTTTACTTCCTAAACTCTTGTAATACTCTTCAATTTTATCTTCGTGTTCCTTAGTTGGTTTAACAATTCTACAACGATATTCACCTAATCTGCTGACAGCAGATTCTAAACCACGCATACCAGCACTATCATTGTCGAACCAAAGAATAATATCATCGAATTGTTCAAGAAAATCAAAATTAAATTGAATCCATTTTAAATCTTCTGCTCCACCATGTATAGATACTACATTTTTATACCCTGCTTCATAACAAGCTAAACAATCAAAATATCCCTCTGTTATAAGAAGTGGTTGTGTAAAATCAACTTTATTCATATTGAATAAAGATGGACAAGTACTTCTCGTCCTACTACCATCTGCATTTTTACCTTGCCACCACCACATTTTATTTTCGCCTTTATGAATACGTCTGGATGGTCTAAGTTTAACAGCTAATAACTTGTTGTCTAAATCTCTTAACTCAAATCTAATATTGCCGTGTATATCTTGTTTGACACCCATATAATCAAGTGTGTTTTTTGAGATTCCTCTTTTAGCACAATATTCTTCTGTAGCCTGTCTGTCAGTATTTGTTTCTTCTGGTGGATAAACATACCCCTCAAAAAAATTATCTCGACTATCTTCTCTAAAGTCTAAATCAACTTCCATATTCGCCATTTTAAAAAGTTTTTCTAAAGCCTTTTTAAAACTTCCTTCTGTGTCAATTAATAAATCTGTAATTCCATAAACTCTACCACATGAAAAACATTTAAAATATTTTTCATTACTATTCCAAATGAAACTTGGAGTAGAATCAGTATGACCAAAAGGGCAACTAGCTTTTATAACACTACCTTCTTCGCTAAAATTTTCTAGCTGAAAATGCTCTTTTATTAAATCAACGGCATTAGAACCAATAATTTCTTTAGCTTCATTTATCTTTTCATTGAGTTTTTCAAAATTAGCCAACCTCTACTCACCTACTTTTAATTTTTACATTCTAATAAGTTTTGATTTCTGTATTCACAAAAATTTCTACAATAAAAAGTATTATTTATCGCAGGAAAATCAAAAGCAGTTTCGATTTCTTCAACAGCAGATTCTAACCATTCTAAAGTAGCATTATAATCTTTTTCGTTAAATTCAATTTCTTCGTATGTGCCGTTTCTAAACATATTAAATACAAGTTTTTTAGGAAACTTATTATATTTTTTATATACAGCATACGAATATAAATATAATTGTTTAGCATACTCTTTTTTTTCTTTTTTATTATTAAACTTCTTTTTAGATTTATGGTCGCAAATTATAATATTCTTATCTTTATCTTCTGCTATTAAATCAATTTTACCAGTAAATATAAATTTGTTCTGTATTATTTCTTCAAATTCATATTCTGATTCAAGTATAGTCCAATCTTTAAAACCATCAAAATTCAATAAATAATCTAATCCACTCATATAATATTCATAAGCAAAGTCTTTTGAAAAAGAATCAGATAATTTTAATACAAACGTGGATTTAACATTTGATTCATAATTATCTTCATAATATTTAGCAAGTTCGTCTATTTTCAACTCGTTCTTTTCGTACTTTTCTAAGATAGAATGTACAAAAGTGCCAAATTCAGATGTCCCATGACTTTCCTTAATTTTTTCTTCTAGAAAATAACGCTTATAAAAACTATATGGGCAATCATAAAAATGGTGAATTTTAGAAAAACTATATTTTTCCATACTAACTCCTTTTTAATAAGAGGGCGTAACAAAATCACGCCCTCTTATTTAAACTATTTTTATCAGAAAGGGAGGTCATCATCTGAACTAATAGAAGCATCTGTAATTGCTTCATATTTATTATTATCAGAAACGTCCATTTCATTTGTACTATCTTTCTTGATAGAATTATTAGATGATTCAATAAACTCAAAACTTTCAACTATTACGTTTGTTGTTTTATATTTTACGCCATCTCTTTCGTTTGTTTTTTCGCTTAATCTACCTGAGACTCCTATTCGCTGTCCTTTTTTAAACCATTTTGCCGCAAATTCAGCATTTTTATCAAATGCAACAAAGTCTATAAAGTCAGCAACAGGATTTTCTGTAGCGTTAGATGCTCTCGCTCTATTACGAGCGAGTGTAAATCCTGCCATTTTTAAACCATTAACATCTTTAATTTCTATATCTCTGACAAGTCTTCCAATAAATGAAACATTATTCCCCAACATCTTCTTTTACCTCCGTTGTTTCTTCTAACTTTTTAAGTTCTTCAAATACTTTATTTGCAATGTCTATATCTGAAATAGCTTTATAATTAGCAGACTTCTTACCATTCACTGTATATATATTTTTAATAATATCACTTATCTCATGTCTTGATGCTTTTTCAGTTTTTAAAAGTTCGTCTACTAAACCACCAATATTATCAATAACTGACTGTAATTTGCTCTTATTTTCAACAACAGCTTCTGGTAAATCTTCGCCAGCATAAATATAAAGACCTAAACCATGTCTAGCACAAGCCTTTGTTAAACTTCTCTGAATAGCTTTATTAACATCAAAGCTTGTTACTTTATCGAGAGGAATTGATTTATTCTTATAATCCATAACTGGGAGATATTCAATGTGTTCAATGTCATTTATCGTAACACCTGTTTTAACCCAACAAGTAGAACCGTCTGTCCAATAAATACATCCATCTGCTCTTTCATATATCTTATAATTGGCTGTTGGAAATTTCTTTTTAACTTCACCCCAAGCCCAAGCCCAAGACAAATAAGTAAGTCCATTTTTTTCTTCTGTTTTACCAGAAACATCTATATCATTCAATATGTTAAAATAATTATCTGGGCATTTTATTATGTTATTACTACTATCTATTACTACTTCTGACATTATGCCTTTTCCTCCACTTTATTATCTCCATCTTTTTCTTTCGCTTTCTCTCTACACTTTTCACACTTGCAAGGTATTGTACCGTATTTATTTACAAAATATAATAAATCTTTATCGGCTAAATAATAAAATTTGCCACAATTCTTACAAACCCTAATAGAAGAACTTCTATAAGGAATTTTAGGTCTAACAATTTTTGTAATAGTTGTATTTTCTTCCATCTTTAATTTCTCCTTTTTAATTTTTATACTTGTTATTAATAAACTCTGAACATTCATTAATTAATCTTTTTATTGATATTTCTATTCTGTCAGCAATTTTTTCATGTTCAAGAGATTCTACTGTCTTTTTCTCTATTTCTCTGTTTGATTTTCTTGACATACTGTCGTGATAATTCATCCTCGCTATTTCTCGCTTAATTTTAAGCTTCTTATTTACAAGCTTTCTACCAAATTATTCATCAAACTCATCACCATCATGACATCGTGCTATCGCTCTTATCTTTTTGCCCTTAAACCTTGTTTCGCCAATAATTACTTTATTTTTTCTGTCTACTTTTACACTCATAACAACTACTCCTTTTAATTTTATTTTTAATTTATT
>JBJFBU010000116.1:0-8790 GCA_051888595.1 Candidatus Gastranaerophilaceae bacterium
AAAGACTTCCTTATGGGAAGTCTTTTTGTTTATCGGCACGAGGTTTTGACAAACCAAATTAAAAATCGCAAAATGCAATCTAAGGAATAATTTAGCTATTTTCATTTTAATTGTAAAAAATTATTAAAAATTCTTGTTTGAGAGTAGCTCTCATCTGTTAAAATGTAAAAAATAAGATGAGGTTTTTATATGTTAAAAAAGAAAATTTATACAATATTATTAGCATTTACACTTTTAACAAATGGTATAGCTATTGCAAAAAATAATACAAAGGAGATTAAGCCTATGAAAAAAATTGTTCAAACTGCAGGTCGTGATAAATTAGGTAATTTTGCACCAGAATTTGCACATTTTAATGATGATATTTTGTTTGGTGAAAATTGGAATAACACGGATATTGACCTTAAAACACGTTCTATTATTACTGTTGTATCACTGATGTCACAAGGACTTACAGACAGTTCTTTAACATATCATCTTCAAAATGCAAAAAATAATGGTGTAACAAAAACAGAAATTGCATCAATAATCACACACTGTGCATTTTATATGGGTTGGCCAAAAGCTTGGGCTACATTCAATTTAGCAAAAGAGGTTTGGGCTGAAGATACAAATTTTGCATTAAGTGAAAAAGATAAATACGCTAAGACAATTATGTTTCCAATAGGTGATGAAAATACGGCTTATGCAAAATATTTTATTGGAAAAAGTTATATTGCTTCCCTTTCAGAAAAACAAGTTAAAATGTACAATGTGACTTTTGAACCAAAATGTAGAAACAATTGGCACATTCATCACGCAAAATCAGGTGGTGGTCAAATGTTAATTGTTGTTGGCGGACGAGGATATTATCAAGAATGGGGAAAAGTACCTAAAGAATTAAAAGTTGGCGATATTGTGAATATTCCTGCAGGAATAAAACATTGGCATGGTGCTAGTCCAGATAGCTGGTTTTCACATATTGCTGTTGAAGTTGATGGTGTTGAAACTTCAAACGAATGGTTAGAACCAGTAACAGATGAAGAATATAATAAATTAAAATAATGGAGAATTATATGAGTAAAAATGTATTAATAATTTCTACAAGTTTAAGAAATGATGCGAACTCAGAGATTTTAGCTCACCAAACGGAACAAGGAGCAAAGGATAGCGGACATAATGTAGAATTTATAACATTAAAAGATAAAGATATAAGATTTTGTAAAGGTTGTCTTGCGTGCCAAAAAGTTGGTCATTGCGTAATTGAAGATGATGCAAATGCAATTACTGAAAAAATGAAGAATGCAGATGTAATCGTATGGGCAACTCCTGTTTATTACTATGAAATGTCTGGACAAATGAAAACTGTCATAGATAGAGCAAACTCATTATTTGCAACAGGACATAAATTTAATGAAGTTTATGTTATTACAACATCAGCAGACACTGGAGATAACGTTGTTCAAACAGTTATCAATGGTGTGAATGGCTGGATTGCTTGTTTTGACAATGTAAAATTATGCGGATATGTAAATGGAGCAGGGCTGGAAGCACCAAATGATGCAATTGAAGATAAAGAATTGCTTCAAAAAGCATACGAAATGGGAAAAAATATGTAAAATTTACACATCTTTCTTCACAGTATGCACAGCAATATAATAAAAAATAAACATCACCCCGTATCTATTACGGGGTTTTTTCTTGGAGTTAAATGTAATAGATGATTAAAACTTTATGTGGTAACATAAAATTAATTCACTATGAAAAATATTAATTTGAATTTTAACAATATATTTAAAGGACTTTTTAAAAGTAAAATAATCCTACAAGCACTGTTAGTAGGACTTATTTCTGGTGGATTAGTTGTTTTATTTAAAATTTCAATATCGGAATTATTTAATTTTATACAAAATTTTACATCAAATTTTAAATTTATATTTCCGTTTATAATGGCTTTAGGTGGTCTAATTTCCGGATACTTGGTATATAAATTCGCACCAGAAGCAAAAGGAAGTGGAATTCCTTATGTAAAAGCGAGTTTGTTACATCTTGGTAATTTAACAAGAGTTCGAAGCATTTTTGTAAAATTTTTTGGCGGTATTGCATCTATTGGTACAGGGATGTCTTTAGGACGAGAAGGTCCTAGCGTTCAACTTGGAGCTGGTAGTGGTGCACTTATTGGTAAATTATTTAAGATGAGTGGAACAGACAAAGACAAACTTATTTCAGCAGGTGCAGGGAGTGCCATTGCAGCCACTTTTAATGCACCTATCGCAGGAACAATATTTGTACTAGAAGAATTAATGCAAAAATTTAATTCTTCTATTCTTTTTCCTGTTTTAATTGCAACAGTTGTTGCTTCTAGCTTGTCCAGAACACTACTTGGAAACAATACCTCTTTTTTAATCCCTACCTTGGTCCCAAATACTTCTATAAATATTTTTATTTGCTTAATTGTTGGTATTTTAAGCGGAATTTTTGGAGTTATATTTTCTAAATTAATTCATTTTAACAATGACTTATTCACTAAAATAAATATTAAACCCTACTTCAAACCAATGCTTGCAGGATTTTTTGTGGGTATAATTGGTTTATTTTTACCATTAATACTCGGTAGTGGAAATAATAGTGTTGATATTTTATTTCAAAATAGAATTCCTATCATAATTGTTACGCTTATTTTTGTAATGAAATTTTTGGTAACTCCATTTTGTTTTGGTTCAGGAGCCGTTGGTGGAATATTTTTGCCTATGTTAATGCTAGGAGCATATTTGGGTTATATTTGCGGATTTATTTCAAATAGTTTTGGCATAGAAATAAATCTTGTTGCAATTTCTCTAATCGGAATGGCCTCATTTTTGTCAGCAGTTGCAAGAACTCCAATTACCGCAACTGTAATGGTTTTTGAAATGACTGGCGGATATAATTTTATTTTGCCAATAATGTTTGCATGTGCTGTTGCAGACTTAATTGCCGAAAAACTTCATCATAAACCTATCTATTCTGAATTAATTGTAAACCAAGTAAAAAATTCATCTTCTGCCAAGCTCCTAGAAAAAACTCAAGTTTCAGAAATTATGAAAACTAATGTTGAAATAATTTCACAAGAGTTAAAAATTAAAGAAGCACTAAAAGAAATGAATTTAGAAAGTCATAGTTTTTGCCCCGTAATTGATAACAACAAACACTTAATCGGTGCTATTTTGAAAACAGATATTGAAGATGTATTGATTAACTGCGAAAACCAAAATTTAAAAGTAAAAGATATTATGGAAACAAATGTTGTTACAGTAGAAGCAAATCTAAATTTATATACATTATATTTTAGACTTCATTCAAATAATTGCGATAAAGCAGTTGTAATTGATGAAAATAAAAATATTTTAGGGATTATATCAAGATATGATATACAAGAAATTTTGTAATTTATATATAATGGCGAAATTTTATAAATAAAATTTCGCCACAATCATTTTTAACATATTAAATTAATACTCAATACCTTCTCTTGCGGAAACACCGTGATTCCAATAGTGTTTAACCATTTGTATATTTGAAACTAAATCGGCAACAGCAATAATATCTCTGTGAGCATTTCTACCCGTCATAACTATTTCAACATTTTCAGGTTTGTTTTTAATCGTTTCAATAACGTCTTTTTCGTCAATCATTTTCAAATCTAGGGCTATATTTATTTCATCCAAAACAACAATGTCAGTTTTTCCACTATTTATAATTTTTTTCGCATCTTCCCAACCTTTTTGCATTATAGCTTTATCTTCATCATTTTGATTAGAAGTATAAACTATTCTATCTAAACCTGCTTGATTAATTGTAAGATTATTTCTCAATTCCGGTTTTAAATTATTAAAAGCTTTTATTTCACCGTAATTATTACCACCTTTTGTAAACATAGTGATAGAAACTTTTTTACCTTGACCCAACGCTCTCAATGCTAAACCCATTGCGGCAGTTGTTTTACCTTTTCCATTTCCTGTATAAACTTGAACATATCCTTTATCCTTTTTAGAATTACCTCTAAAAGTTACATTAGATGTATATTTAAGTCCTTGAACACCTAAAAAAGCTAAATGTGATAACGCATCTTGTTTTACAGGATTTGTAGTATAATTTTTTGTAATATTATCTGCATTTTCAACAATATTATTTTTTTTGCTTACTTGTTTCATTGAACTAACATAATATTGTGAAGCAATACTATTAATTTTCATATAATTCCCCTATCTTATTACTTTACAAAATTACTCAAACAAAGGTGATAATGAATCATACTTCATTTCAGCAAATAATTGAGCTCTTTGAACAGGAGTCAAATTCCCAGAATGTTCTTCGTTAATAGGTAAATCTTTAGGTTCGATTTCTAATTTTTTACAAGCTTCTTCTAACATTTTAATATAAGAATTCAGTTCTTTTTCAGACATAGCATCTTTTAATTCTTCTCTCATCAAAGCCATAGCATCTTCGTTTGAATATTCTTTTTTTACAGACTTTTCAAACACATCTCTATCTGGGCCTTGCAAATTGAATTTGTTATTTTGTTGTTTTACAGGATTTGTAACATTTTGTGTTTGTAATTTTACAAATGGGGTAGCTATTTGTGATACTTTCATTTTTTCTCCTTAGTCTAAAATATATGTGATAGTTAATAAATCAATATAGTAAATTTATTTGAGGCGTGAACTTTTTAGGATACCAGAATAAATTATGAAGTCACACTCGACTAAATTTATAACATTTGCCTATTTTCAGAAACGGGATATAAAATTTTCATAATCCCTACTTCCTGTCACGAGGTTGAAAACAGAATAAGCATTCCGACTGTAACGGTTGCGGACCAGCGAGGGATTTTCACCCAACTTTCCTTAATCTATTGAAATAATTTTATTACAAACATAGAATTCAAGAAACATGTGTTTTTACAAATATTAATATTAATAAAAACAACTTTTTCAATTTTAATTAGTAAAAGCTAAATTATTTTAAATCTTTTTTTATAGACTCTAAAATATCACTCAATGTCGGAAGATTTCCGTAAACACTAATTCTTTCCAACAAATAATCAATGTCTTTTATAGAAATTCCTTGCTTCATCAACTCAATTAAAATTAATCGAACATCTTCTACTGATAAATTTTCTTTTATATTTTCAACAATTTCTTTATTTTTAACTGCATCCATTAATCTTTGAACATTTTCTTGCATAAAAATTTTTGAAATATTTTCTAAGCAAGCATTCTCAAGATTTTCAATAATTTCGTTAGCTTTGTTATCCATATTAGAAATTGTAAATTTTCCAACTAAATTATTTCTAACAAAAATTTGATACTCATCTTCTTTCAAGCCCTTATCATCAAAAACCCTAATATTTGGAATAACATAACCAAGTTTAAAAGATAACTTAGTTCTCAACTTCGTAAAAAGTGGCATAAGCTCTTCAGTAACATTTTTAAGCTTTTCAGACAAACCAATTTTCAAAATATCAACCCCAAAGTAATTCAAATTCTTATTAGGATTCATTCTATGTAAATACTCTTGTTGATTTTTGCAAATCATCTTAAGTTTTTTATTTTCTCTAGAAAGTTGTAAAAGTTTAACCCCCATAGAACCAAATAAAAATAGTGCAATGATTGAGATTGCATATAGTGTATCAATATAATGATATGGAACTTGTATTGTAATCATAAAATCATTTTAGCATAAATAAATTTATTTAAAATAATATAAAAAATTATCTTATTGAAATAGTAATTATATTGGTCTAAAATACATATTGCATTTATAATTTTTGATGATAATATACAGTAATTAAAAGTAATTACTAAGCTAAAAATGAGAAAGGTTAATTATATATATGTGTGGAATAGTGGGATATGTAGGTAAAAAAAGTGTTGCAGATGTTTTAACAAATGGTCTAAGTTCACTTGAATATAGAGGATATGATTCATCAGGAGTTGCAGTTTTAGCTAACGGAAAAACAGAAGTTTATAAAGCAGAAGGTAAATTGCAAAATTTAAAAGATCTTTTAGTAACAAAAAAAGATGAAATTAAAACAGCTCAGGTTGGTATTGGGCATATTCGTTGGGCAACGCACGGTATTCCTAACGAAATTAATGCTCACCCACATACAAGTAATTCTGGTAAATTAGCGATTGTACATAATGGTATTATTGAAAATTTTAAAGAATTAAGAGAAGAACTTGAAAAAAAAGGAAGCGTTTTTAAATCTCAAACAGATACAGAAGTTGTAGCTCATTTAATTGCACAAGAATATAAAAAAATTAATAACTTACAAGAAGCAGTAAGACTCGCTACAAAACAATTAGAAGGTGCTTATGCATTGTGTATAATTCATCAAGATTTACCAAATACAATTATAGCAACACGAAGGAATGCTCCTCTTTTAATTGGTGTTGGAGAAGATGAAAATTTTGCAGCATCTGATGTTCCTGCAATTATTGAATATACAAAACGTGCAATTTATTTAGATGATAATCAGTTAGCTATTCTAAAACCAGATTCAATCGAATTATTTAATGCTGATAATAATAAAGTTGAGCCAAAAATAGAACTTTTACCTTGGGAACCAATTGCATTAAGTAAAATGGGTTACAAGCACTTTATGTTAAAAGAAATTCATGAACAACCAGATGTTATGAGAAATTTCTTATCAGGCAAATTGCACTCAGCAAATGAGCCAATTAAGCTTAATGAAGTAAAACTTGATAAATCTAAATTAAAAGACTTGAATAGAATTCAAGTAGTTGCATGCGGAACATCACTTCACGCAGCAATAGTTGGCAAATATATTATAGAAGAGCTTTGCGAGATACCTGTAGATGTTGAAGCATCAAGTGAGTATATTTATAGAAAAACAGTTACAGACAAGCATACACTGGTAATTGGTGTTTCTCAATCCGGTGAAACTGCTGACACATTAACAGCAATAAAGCAATCAAAAGCTAGAGGTTCTCACATTTTAATTATTACAAACCGTCCAGACAGTGCAATGGCAAGAGAAGCCGACAGTTTAGTTCCAGTAAATGCTGGTATTGAAGTATCTGTTGCAGCTACAAAATCTTATATTGCACAATTAATGGCATTTTATGCATTAGCAATTCATTTGGCAGAAATTAAAAATTCTGCAGATAAAGAATATTTGACAGAAATTAAAAGCGAATTGCTATTATTGCCACAAAAGATTGAATTATTATTAACAAAAACAGATAAAATTCAAAAATGTTCAAGAATGTATTCAAGCTCTAAAAACTTTATCTTTATTGCAAGAGGAATAAACTATGCAACAGCCTTAGAGGGTGCATTAAAATTGAAAGAAATCAGCTATATCAATGCAACAGGATACCCTGCAGGTGAATTGAAACATGGTCCAATTGCAATGCTTGACGAAACATTACCAGTACTGTCAATTATGATGACAGGTAAAGTTTATGAAAAAATATTGTCAAATGCACAAGAATCAAAAGCAAGAAATGCTAGAATGATAGCTCTTACAGATTCAACAGATGAAAAATTGGAAGATTTGTTTGATTATGTATTAAATGTTCCACAAGTTCACGAGTTAATATCACCAATAATGGCAATTGTACCATTACAATTACTTGCATACTATATTGCAGAATTTTTAGGTAAAGACGTTGACCAACCTAGAAATTTAGCAAAATCAGTTACTGTTGAATAGTTCATAGAAAAATTGATTTAATATATAACATAAGATTAAAAAGACCTCGTAATAAATACGGGGCCTTTTTAAGTACAAAATTAATCCCACATGAATAAAATGAGTTGCGAAAATTTTTTAAAGTTATATGTAACATATACCCAATTTTTGCAAAATAAATGTTGAATAAATTTTAAGAATAGAATAAAATAGTAAAAAAAGGGTACACAAATAATGATAACATCAAATTTAGTAGAAATTCCGAACACGGAAGATATTACAACAGAATACATTGAATCAGAGTTAAAAAAGAAAGATATTATTTTACCACTAAGATGGGCTTTGGTTCATGCTAACCGAGAAAAATTAACAATAAGCATTGCTTATGAAAAATAGGAAAGGATAATATGTCAACATCACTTGAATTAAAATGCGATATTAAAGATATTAACTTAGCAGAGCAAGGTAAAAACAATATTGAATGGGCATTAAGGGACATGCCAGTATTGAGAAGCATTCAAGAAAGATTTATAAAAGAACAACCGTTTAAAGGTTTACGTTTATCAGCTTGCGTTCATGTTACAAAAGATACAGCCGCATTATGTACAGTAATGAAAGCTGGCGGTGCTGATGCGGTTTTAGTTGCTTCAAACCCTTTATCCACACAAGATGATGTTGCAGCAGGTTTGGTAAAATACTGGGGAATTCCAGTTTATGGCTATGCTGGCGAATCTGTTGAAACATATAGAGAACATGTAAGAGTTGCTTTAGAACACAATCCAAATATTATTATTGATGATGGTTGTGATATTATGGCTACAATTTATGAAGAAAAACCAGAACTTGCAGAACATATTATTGGTTCAACAGAAGAAACAACAACAGGTATCATAAGATTAAAAGCCTTAGAAGCACAAGGAAAATTAAAAGCTCCTGCAGTTGGAGTTAATGAAAGTTTAACAAAACATTTATATGACAACCGTTATGGTACAGGTCAAAGCTTATTTGACGGTATTTTTAGAGCTGCAAACATTTTAATTGCAGGCAAAACAGTTGTAATCTCCGGCTATGGTTGGTGCGGTAAAGGTTGTGCAATGAGAGCAAAAGGCTTAGGT
>JBJFBU010000117.1:0-8572 GCA_051888595.1 Candidatus Gastranaerophilaceae bacterium
ACAAATGGTCAATTTTGTTATGATGACAGCAATAATTCTATTCACAAAGAATTTATTGACAAAGATAGTGTAAAAAAAATTCTAACATTTCTGAAAGAAAGAAATCTTGCATGCCACGTTATTACTGAAAATGAAGTTTTTGTAACTAAGTATAATGACCGTGTTTTTAAACTTTTTGAACTAGTAGGATATGAAGAAAATCCTTCAGCTATGCCTGAAGAATATTTCTTTGACAAAGATGTTTTTCAACTTTGTCCATATATTAATGAGCAAGACGAAATTGAATTAATGAAAAATGTAGAAAATTGTGATAATTTTCGTTGGTGCGATTTATTTGTAGATGTTATTCCTAAAAATGGCGGAAAAGCTGTAGGAATTAAGAAAATATGTGATTACTACGGCATAAATCAATCTGAAACTATGGCCTTTGGCGATGGTGGCAATGATATAGACATGCTTGAACAAGTAAATATAGGTATTGCAATGGGTAACGCAAATGATAATGTAAAACATTCTGCAGATTATGTTACTTCACATGTTGACGAAGATGGAATTTTTAATGCTTTACAACACTTTAAGCTACTATAATAGTTAGTCATCCTTTGCGATAAAACCCAAATCACCTTTTGGAGTTGAAATCATATTTATATCAAAAACTTCTTTAAACGCATTGATAATCATAGGATTTATTACCATTGGCGAACAGTAACTCAAAAATATATTTTTTACACCTAATATTTTTAAGTTAAGCATATTTGCAATAGCATATCTATCACACTTTGTCAAAAATACTGAAATATCAAAAGTTTTTTTAGAAATTTTTTTGTTTAAATCTTCTAAAATTCTATATGCTATTGAAAAATCATAGCTTGAGCTAATTTGAAAAGAATTTCTCGATGGCACATAAGTTGACAATGTTATTGCATAAACATTTTTTGGCAAAATTTTTAACAACATTTCAAAATATTTTTTTTGCAATGATGTATGATTTAAAATGCCAATTATAACTAAATGTTTTATATTTCTTGCGTTTATCTTTGTTATAACTTCATCTACACGTCTTTGTATAAGTTCATCTTGATAACCAATTGTCAATGGCTCTCTGTTTTGACCTTTTGCAAAACCTTTTGAGTCTATTGCAGATTTAATGAAAGGTTTAAAATCACCATTTTCAATTTTTGTTACACCCTTCGGAACATTTACATCTGTTGTAAAAAGTCTTCCTCTATAGAGATATTCAATATTTTGTAGAGAATTTTTTGTCATTAAAATTGCCCCTGGAAAGGTTGCAAAATCAAGCAAACAATTTTCTACACCAATACCAAATTGACCTATTAGTTGTGGATACATTCTCAATTTTGGAAATGTATGCCCTATAATCATTGAGCCATGTGTGTAAATATCAATATCAGTATTTTTTGTTGCTTTTAAAACATCTTCAAGTTCTTTTAAATTTGATCCTGAAATTAATACAGCCTTGTTCGGTCTAGTTGAAAATGAAACAGTAACTGTTTCTGGCTTTCCAAAGGCTTCTTCTTCTGCATTTGCCAAAAGTTTTATTAATTTGTAATTAACTCTTGTAAATCGCATTATTAAAAGCTTAAGTTTTTCATACGAAACTTGTTTGTAATTAATCGAATTTAAAAGCTGAAGCGTCGCATAATACGCATCATCGCATTCTTTGTTATAACTTTTTAGTTGAATTAAATTTATGCAAACATTTTTTATCAAAACAAACATTATTTCGTATAAATGTCTTTGTTTTGAAGATAAAAGTTTATTCTTTTTTATGAATTCTTTTTCGCCCTGCTTAATTGCTTCAGTCAAATTCAATTGTTTGCCAATTTTTAGTTGTTGTTCAAGCTTTTCAGCATTAACATTATTATCTTTGCAAATTCTTTCATATAAAATTTTTGACTGTCTAAGATTTTCATAAACGGTTAATATTATATTTCTAAACTGTTCTTGTGAGTAGTCGGTATTAGAAGCAAGCCCAGAGAATGTATTAAGAATATTTTCCTTAATTACATCATTCGTCACACCTTTTCTTTTCAATTTTAATGTATAAAACGCAAGTTGTTTCAAATACATTATAATAACCTCTTGCAAAGAAGTTATTGTAGGGTCTGTAGAACATATTCCTTTTGCAGTACAGCTATCAAAGTTGTAGTCGTCGTATTGATAATAATTGTAAAACATATTTAATCACCTTTTTGAATGTATAATAAACAATTATTACATTTTTTTAATTCAACTTTTAGGCTATACAACAAGTTAAAATGTTAAAATTATTATTTGTATATATAAAAGAATAATTTTTATTTTTGGGTTAAAATAGACACATGGCTAAGAAGATTTTATTAATTTATCCACCATCTCCGATTATGAATAGAGAAGATCGTTGCCAACAACCGGTAAAAGATTTGATGGTAATTCCACCGCTACCACCAACAGATTTACTTTATCTTGCTGCTATTGCTGAGCAAGTTGGTCTTGAAGCAATGATAAAAGATTATAGTTTGGGTGGTAATTTGGAAGAAGATTTAAAAGAATTCAAGCCTGACTACTTAGTAGCAAATGTTGCAACACCAACATTAAAATCAGATTTAGAATGTTTTAAAATAGCCAAAAAAATCAATCCAAAAATTATAAATATTGCCAAAGGTGCAATATTCTTAACTCAAAACTCAGAAATATTACTTACAAACAAAGCTATTACTTACTTGATTTCAGGAGAAGCAGAAGATGTTTTGAAAGATTTATTGAAAGAAGAGCTTGAACCAAAAGATATTTTAGGCTTGTGGTACAGAGATGGCTTTGTAGCAAAATTTTCTGGAGTAAGACCCTTTATTGAAAATTTAGATGAGCTTCCTTTCCCTGCTAGACATCTAATAGATAATAATATTTACCGAAGACCTGATAACAACAAAGTCCAAGCAGTAATTAAAGTTTCTAGAGGCTGTCCCCATCATTGTTTTTTCTGTTTAGCAACACCAACAAACGGAAATAAAGTAAGAATGCGTTCACCAGAAAATATTATTGCTGAAATTAGAGAATGCATAAATAAATATAAAATTACAAATTTTATTTTCTGGTCTGATATTTTTAATCAAGACAGAGAATGGACAATGAATTTATGCCAAAAAATTATTGACAGCGGTTTGAAATTTACTTGGTCTGCAAATACTAGAGCAGATACTGCTGATTTAAAAATGGCACAATTTATGTATAAAGCCGGATGTCGTTTAGTTAGTATTGGTGTTGAAAGTGGTTCTCAGTTTATTCTTGACAAAATTGGTAAGAATATTACGCTGAACGAAATTAGAGATACGGTTAAAGCTTTTAAACAAGCCAAAATAAAAATTTATAATTACTTCGTACTTGGTTTACCTTGGGAAGATGAAGAAACAGCTGGAATGACTATCGATTTTGCAATTGAATTGGATAGTGATTTTGTTAGCTTCTATACGGCTACTCCCCTTCCAGGGTCACGTTTTTACAATTATGTTAAAAATGAATTGCACGAAGAAATTAGTGGATATGAAAATGCATACTACAAACCTTGCATAAAAACATACTCTCTTTCTCAAGAAAGAGTTTTAGAGCTTAATAAAATAGCAGTTAAAGCTTTCTATCTAAGACCACTATACATTTTAAAAATGCTTTTGAAAATTCGTTCATTGTATGAAATAAAAAGCTATTTTTTAACCGGTCTTAAAATTCTTTTAAGCCGATAGTTATTTTATAATTTTTAGTTTTATTAAAACAAAAGTTATAAAATCACATATTGCCAGAATAAATAGCATTAACAATATAATCCACATAATTATTATTGCGGATTTGTAAAGCAAAATATTGCCAATATTTTCAGCATATCTTGCAGTATATTTTAACGCATTTTTTACAAAAGGAAACCAAACAGCCAAAATAAATGTTAATATAACCATTTTATCAACATGTGGCTTAACAATTTTATCCACAATAGGTCTTAAAAATTTATTTTTATATTTTGTTTTTAACTTGTAATATTTTGCTATTGGATTTTCAGGATTAATCTCAATGATTTCTTATAACAATCCTCAGCTTTTAATGTTTTTAATTTACCCAACATTTCATAGCAAAAACCTAATTCTGCGTAAGCTAAACCAGTATAAATGTTATTTAGTTCAATTGCTTTCTCAAAATATGGGATTGCTTTTTTATATTTGTAATTTTCCCTGTAATTACAACCTACCATAATATAAGCATAATCACACTCAGGAAAAAGCTTAATTATATTCAAAAACTTCTTAAGGCTTTCTTCTCCCGTTAAATTAAGAGCATATTCAATCAATCTATCACATTCTTCGCTATAGATTATATCTCTTGTGATTGATCAACGTTCTCATCATTCTCTGCCATAAACTATTTCTTTCTTGGCTTTTTACTCTTTGGTGCGTTCTTTTTAGCAAATTGTTGTGGTGCTTGTGAGAATGATGTTTGAATACGTTTTACGCTTATTACATCAGGTAAAGATTGAATACTTGTGATAACTTTTCTCAAAGTATTAATATTATCGAGTTCTATACCAAGTTCAATAACACCAATATTATTTTGTTTTGATTTAACATTTGCATAATTAATATTCGTATTATTGTCAGAAACCGCAGAAATAATATCTTTTAACAAACCTTGTTTATCTTGTGTTTCTATACGAATAGTGGTACTATACGCTTGTCCAGAAGGATTATTTGCCCATTTTATATCTATTAATCTTTCTGGTTCAACATCTTCAAGTGTTTTGCAATCAAGTCTATGGATAGAAACACCCTTTGAACGAGTTACAACACCCACAATAGGTTCTCCAGGAATTGGAGAACAACATCTTGCAAAAGAATACAAAAGTCCATCTAAACCCAAAACATCTCTTGAAGAAGATTTTTTCTTTTGGTTAGAAAAAGTTTTTTCTGAAGCCCTAATATTATCATCTGTAGATTTTTTAATCCTATTTACAATCTTGTTGACTGTTGTTTCACCATAACCTAAAGCAGCAAACAAATCCTCCTCAGATTGATAATTCATTTGTTTCGCAATTGCTTCAAAATCACCATTTTTTACATAATCATCAAATACTGCTTTTGTAAGCTCATGCTCAAGATTATTTTTACCCAATTCAACATGATCTTCTCTCTTATTCTTTTTAAACCATTGTCGAATTTTTTGTCCTGCCTGCTTTGTTACAACAAAATTTAACCAATCCAAACGTGGTGCAGGTTGTTTCGAAGTTAAAATTTCAACAATATCACCATTTTTCAACTTTGTATCAAGAGGAACAATACGTCCATTTACTAAAGCACCTGTAGTTCTATGTCCAACATCAGAGTGAATACGATATGCAAAGTCAACAGGAGTAGCTTTTTTAGGCAAGTCAAAAACATCTCCGTTAGGAGTGAATGCAAATACTTGATCTGAGAAAATATCTAATTTGACTGAATTTACATAATCTTCAGCATTAGTCATATCTTGATTGTATTCAACCATTTTTCTCATCCAAGAGAATTGTAAATCTGCCTGATTATTTGCCTTTTGAGAACCTTTTTCTTTATATCTCCAGTGAGCAGCAACCCCATACTCTGCAACTTCGTGCATTTGGTGAGTTCTAATTTGAACTTCCAAAGGTCGCATTTTAGGACCGATTACAGATGTATGAAGCGATTGGTAAAAATTACCTTTTGGCATTGCAATATAATCTTTAAAACGTCCTGGAATTGGTTTAAATTGTGAGTGAATTAAACCTAAAACTTCGTAACATTCTCGTTCTGTATCAACAATTACACGAACTGCTGTAATATCATACAAATCATGAAAGGAAATATTTAGACGTTTCATTTTGCTATAGATACTATAGTAATGTTTTGCACGTCCAGTGATTTGTGCATTAATACCGTTAGCTTTAACATCATGGGCAATTTTGTCCATCAAAACTTTTACTGTAGCTTCTCTTTCATCTCTTGTTTGAGAAACTAATTGAACAATTTCGTAATATTGGTCAGGATGCAAATACCTTAAAGATAAATCTTCTAATTCTGCTTTTATTTTACCAATCCCTAATCTATTTGCAAGTGGTGCAAAAATATCTAGTGTTTCTTGAGCAATTCTTTTTTGCTTTTCTGGACGCATAAAATTTAATGTTCGCATATTATGCAATCTATCAGCAAGTTTTAAGAAAATTATCCTAACATCACTTGCCATTGCAATAAACATACGTCTAAAATTTTCAGCTTGTCTTTCTTCTTTCGATTGAAAATGGTATTTTCCTAATTTTGTAACACCTTGTACAAGTGATAATACATCTTCTCCAAATTCTTCTTGAATTGTTTCTGGAGCTGTATCTGTATCTTCCAATATATCATGTAAAAATGCAGCAATAACCGTATCTGTATCTGTTTTTAAATTTATTAAAATTTTTGCAACTTCAACTGGGTGAATTATATATGGTTCTTCCGAAACTCTAAATTGACCTTCGTGTAATTTTCTTGCAAACAAAAAGGCTTTCTCTATTCTCGATTTATCCTCGTCAGAACGCTCTAAAATCATTTCTCTGACATCATCAAATAATGCTAATGTATCAATATCACTCATGGTATAATTATTCTACTAGTATTATTCGATTTTTACAAGAGGTAATTTTATGGAAAAAGATTCAGTCATCATAAAACTAAAAATATCTCCTAATTCTAGTAAAAATGAGATTATTAAATCAGAAAATGATGTGAAAGTTAAAATTACAGCTCAACCTATTGAAAATAAAGCAAATAAAGCTTTAGTAGAATTTCTTTCGAAAAAGTTAAAAGTAGCAAAAAGCAATATTGAAATTGTAAGAGGAGAAACTTCTAAAGAAAAAACTTTGTTATTCAAAAATGTTTCATCTGATAAGATACTAGAAATTAAAAAACTTTTATCTTAAAATATTTTCATAAAAGACAAGTAAAAAGGATTGTTTATGCAAAAACGTTGGTATGATATAGACCCAACAGTAAGTTTAGCAGTTAGCTTAATTAAAAACTCAAGTGAAGAAGCTCAGTTGAAATGTGCCGATTATATTATAATGAGAGCTAAAAACTATGGGATTAAAAATAAAGAAAATGCGTTGAACGAAGCATTTACATATATCTTAAGACGTTGGTATGACAAAGATAAAAAAATCCAAGAGTCATTTGAATACCTCAAATCTGCACCATTGGATTTACAAAAAGAAATTGCTTTAGAAATAATAAATGTTTTACAGGTTATTTAATTAACTTCTATTGATAAATTCATAAATTCTATATCATCATAGTCAATGTAATCAGTTTGAAGCATATTTCTACCTGTTTTAATTGTTATTTCATTTTGTTGATTTAATCGTATTAAGTTTTTTGGAATTCTCATTTTTTGTCCATCACCATTAAGTTGAATTTCTGCAATTTTTACACCATTAAAAAACACTTCTGGTGGGCATGCATAGGCAACTGAGATTTTATTTTGTCCCATCATTTGAGCCATTTTTGTATCAATACCTATAATAGAACCTATTACTAAAAATGTTTTGTCACTTGCTTTATTAATAACAAATTTCTTAGTATAAAACGGTCCAATAGGCTTAACCCTAAACTGTCCGGCATTTGCAGAAAGCTCAGAATAATTATTATCGCCTAAATGAAACATACTTGTTTCAACAGCAAGATCCATTGGAGAACTTTTTTCAATACCAACCGTCATAGGTCGAGTTGCAATTTGTTCATTTACAGTAAGTGAAAAAGGTTTGTAACCTTCTTTTTGTACAGACAAAATCGTATTACCCCTAATATTTGTATCTAAATTAAATGTTCCGTTGGAATCAGTTTGAGTTTCGTAATTTTTTTGTGGAACAGTTACAGTGGCACCATCAATAGGAACATTCGTATCCGCATCGACAATTCTATGCTTACCTATTTCATCAACTTTAGAAACATTTCCTTGAAAAATTGCAGCATCTGCAGAAGAATTAATAGTAAATAATAATAATGAAAATAGTAGTAATTTTTTCATAAACCTTACCTCACAGATACAATGTAAACCTTTTTGAATTTTGAAAAAAGCGATTAATAGTGAGATATCAGAATAATTATATGTTTTTTAAAAATAAGATTTGATATTTAATATTTTTTTGTTATTATAATCTTACGTTGTATCTTAAATTTGATATTTAAGTTATGGCATGCTGATGTGATGCAAGGCGACCCGAAAGGCTCCACTAAGTGGATTGTGAGGGGTAGCCAGTCAGATTAGACAATTCCATCACATTTGCAAAATACAATTGAATAACACAATCACATGCCGATGTGATGCAAGGCGACCCGAAAGGCTCCACTGAGTGGATTGTGAGGGGTAGCCAGTCAAATTAGACAATTCCATCACATTTGCAAAATACAATTGAATAACACAATCACATGCCGATGTGATGGAATTGGTAGACGTGCTAGACTCAAAATCTTGTGAGGGCAACCTCGTGCCGGTTCGACCCCGGCCATCGGCATTTTATTTTAAAGACTTCCTTATGGGAAGTCTTTTT
>JBJFBU010000118.1:0-8517 GCA_051888595.1 Candidatus Gastranaerophilaceae bacterium
TTAGCCTTACAAATATATAAATCATTATGTATGTTGTTTTTTTCTATAATTTCAAATATAGCACCAATTACCGCAATAGCTCGATTATCACCTTGTAAAACTAGTGATTTCGCAAGGATTAAATATGTTTCAAGCCATGCTTCAAATAAATCTTCTATTTTTATGTTTTTATGTTGCTTTGAAGTATCTAAATTTCTTTCAAATTCAGGTAATATATCATAATCAATTAGGTTTACAATTTCACCAAGATTACCAATTTTTAAAAGGGAATCTAGCTTTCTAGATTTTAACATTGAAATTTCAAGCTCATAACTTGGATCAACATTTGAGATTGCACTATCAATGCATTCGATTACACCAAAGTGATTTCCAACTTTGTGGCAACATTGTGCAAGATAGCCCGTCAATTCAAATTCTTTCAAATTGTCTTCTAATCTTCTAACATGTTCAATTACTCTAGGTAAATATTCAATTGCAGCTTTTGGATTAGAGAAAGACATGATTTTTCCAAGTCTTTCATATATATTATTTTTAATCAAAGAGCTATTTACGCCTTGAAGCTTGTCTACAAGCAATAATGAATATTTTTGTGCAATAACATAAATATTTTCGTCACCAATTCCTGCAGATAATCTTACAACTTCAGACCAAGCGTTTAGTGCACTTAAATTTTCCTTTAAGTTTGTAGCAAGAAGTGCAAGTGATGAGTGTGAAGAAAGTGTGAATTCAGATAAAATAACGAATAATTTTTCGCTAAACTTCATAAAGTTTTTATCTGTTTTTGCTACATTTAGGATAGCTTTCCACAACTTTGTACTCTTAAATTCATATGCAGATTCATTTACTGGTGTTATATAGTTCAAATCAAGCAGACTTGAGAACAAATCAATAAACGTTTTATCATCAACTTTAAACAATTGATTTAAAACTACAGGATAAAATTTAAGACCAACTATTGCAGCTGATAATAGTAATTCATACACAAGTATATTTTCTTGTTTTAAAATGTCTAATCTCGCTTTTATGACCGCTTCAAAAGAGTTAGGTAAATTAAATTGAATATAATTTCTGCTACAATCAGTTATAAGATTTAATATTTGTTCAATATATGCAGGGTTACCATAAGTTTGAGTATGAATTTGTTCTCTCAAAGCTAAAGAAACACCTACAAATAGTGGGTTATATTGGTTTATAAAGTTTTCGGTCTGACTGCTATTAAAAGGTATTAATGATACGTCAGCATAAGCAGAATCTGGTAAGTATTTGTCATATAGATATGCCTTTGCTGATTTTTGTTCTGTGTATGAAAGTATTATTTTTGTATTGATTAAACCAGTGTTAGCATCGATAAGAGTTTTTAAGAATTCATAAGACATTGTATCGATGTGTTCAAAGTTATCAATAATAATTACAGTCTGCATTCTTGATGAAATTGTATCAAGTACAGTTCTCAAAATAGAAAAAGTTCTTGCTTTATTTTCAAAAATATTTTCATAATAAGCAGTTTTTTCAGGGTACAAGAAATTAATTAAATCATCAATTTCATCTGGTTTTAACTTTGAGAATTCACTTTTAAAGAATTTTGCCGAATCTTTTCTTAATTTGTCAGTATTAACGCAAAAATTTGGGACATTAAAGAATGTCAAAAGCATATCCTGAAAAAGTCCGCAAGGTGTAATTTGACTAAGTGGAGTAGCTTTACCAACAAGCCATACAAACATATTGTCTTTTAATTCTTCAATTGTGGCTTTTAATACAACATTTTTACCAATACCACTTTCACCACTAAGTGAAATTATTTTTACAGAGGTGTTTAAAAGCGTATTTACAAGAATATTTTTAGCACTTTTTTGTGTAAATAGGTTTTGCTTATAACCTCCGTTTTCTTCCTTGTTAAATAGAATTGTTTCATTATTTTTATCATCGTTTACTTTTAATTGTTGTTGTTTGTTAGCAGCTTCTGATAGTATATTTTTGGGTTTTGCAATGTTTCTAGGATTTGGAATAACATTGTGCCTATTTGGTAAAACGTTTGATTTGAATGGAAGTATACCTTTAAATGCATGATTTGATTTTAAAGGTGACACAATTCTAGAAGATTTTTTAGGGTTATGTTGTTTTTCGTTAGTTAGTTTTTTATTTTTATTTTCAGGAAGAACACTTTTTTGTGTTGATTCTTTCTCTTTTTCTTTTTTCTTAAGTAATTCTATTTTTTTTACTTCTTCTTGTAGTTTTTTTGTTTCAACTTCTTGTTTTTTTACTTCAGAAACCTCTTTTTGCAATGCTTCTTTTTCTTTCATGAATTCTTGTTGTTTCATTTGCATTGCATTTAATTGTTGTGGAATAACGTTCAATTGTTCTTGTAAGCCACTCAATTGTGATTGCAAAGAATTTAGCTGAGATTGTAAAATCTCAGTTTCTGCATTTGATTGTTTCTTTTTAACTTTTTTTATTATTTTTTTTACTTTTTTTTGCGGTTTTGAAGAGTTAGAAACCTTTTTTGATGAAAGTTTTCTAGATAAAATTTTTTCCTCGCTTGTTAAAAGATTTTGTTCTGGAATTAGAGGATCTTCTTCATTAAATTGAATATGATTAAGCATGTGCTGTGGTATAGGTCTATGTACTTGCTTAATCACAGTTCTGTTTCTGTTTTGTTTAATTTCGGCTTGATTGCTAGCTAACGCAGGCAATACAAATTGTCTTGGTGGGATAATTTTTTGTTGATTATTGTTAGTTAATCCAATTTTTTTGAAAGAATATCCACATTTTCTACATGAAGTTGCATTTGGAAAATTTGCAGACTTACAATGTGGACAGAATTTTACAAGTTCTAAACCGCATTCAATGCAAGATTTGTTATTGATTAAGTTATAAGATCCACAACGCTTACACACTGTCCCTATTTTCATGTTACAGTGAGGACAGTTTATTGTTTCGTTTGGTATTTGTTTTTTACATCTTGGACAAATCATATTTTACCTAATTTTATGGGTTGATTGCCTTTTTGACTTCATTCATTAGTTCAAATAATCTTTTTGATACCAATGATTGTGATATGTTTAGTTCTTGTGCAATTTCTGATTGTTTTTTGCCTTCAACATATCTCATTTCATATAATTGTAGAAATTGTTTATCAATATTTTGGCTATGTGTAATTATAATTGTATCATACACTGATTGCAAAAGCTCTTTTTTTACAACAATTTCTTCTGGGTTAGTTTGAATGTTTATAAAATCGTAATTAACATTAACATTTTTATAATCAATAGTTTCATCTTTTGTTTCAATTGGATTGTTTTCTAGAATATCGTTGTTAGAAACATATGTTTGGTTAGAACGTCTAATTCTACCCATATTTTTCAATACAACTATAATTGAAGTTGAAACAACTTTTTTTAAATAAGCTTCAAGTGCATCAGAATCATCGATTGTCTCTAAAATTGACAATGAACGTTTACAGGTCTCATTGAAAAAATCGTCAAATAAATCTTCATTATTTTGAAATTTTCTATCAGCCCTAATTATTCGCTTAATTAAATCTAAGTGCTCTTGTGCTAATTCCAATTTTTAAACTTTCATCAAAATTTGCTAACTAACACTTATATAATATCACAACTTAAAAATTAATAATAAGTGAAAAATTGTAACTTTCTTGCTTAAATTCCGCTGTTGGTGCTTTAACGTATTTTAGAGCAGCCTTAACACTTTGTAACACAATTGAGTCAACTTGTTTTGAACCACTTGAAATAGTTGTATTGATGTTAGAAACATCACCATTTTTGTTAATTTGAATATCAACAATCATTTTTGGTGAGTATGGCATTTCAGTAACGTTCAATAAGTCACTTTGCATTGAAAGCTTCATTGTTTTACCGATAATTTTTAAATAATTAACGATAGAATCATTGTATGTTAATTCTTCAGGAATTTCCCAATATAAACGTTTTATTGAGCTTGAAGATAATGGTTCAGGTACTGAAGCGGTAGCTTGTTCTAAGCTTTCTTTCATCTGTTCAGCAGTTTGAGGACCACCTTTTTCTCCAGGAATTTCACCCACTGGTGTATTACTTTGATTATTGCCGTCAAGTAAGTTATTATTTTCTCGATCTTCTGGAGTTTCACCTTCTATAGGCAAGTTTTGGTCTTGTTGAACATCTACACCTTTGTTTGCATTTATTTTTTCTATTATCAAATCTTTTTTCATATAACCAAATGCAATTAAAAGAACAATCAGTAAAACTCCCATAAGTGGAGAAGATTTCTTTTTGTTATTAGAAGTTTGTTTTTGTTTTTTGTTGTTTGCAATATTATTCATTGTCTTGTCAATAGCATCACCTTCTCCCGGATTTTGGGTAGCTTGATTATTGTCATACAATGCTTCAATTGTTCTTTGGTCATTATTCGCAAAGTTAGGGTTATATTCTTGAGTGTTTCCAACATTTTCGTTTGGAATGTTGTTTATATTTCCTAAGTTATCATCTAAACCTAAGTCAATATTTTGAATACTTGGATCATTTAAGTCAATATCATCGATATTTATATCGTCAATGTTAATGTCATCGATATTTATATCGTCAATATTTATATCGCCCAAATTTCCCATATTGCTTGGCTCATTGTTATCTAAGTCATCAATATTTATATCATTAATATTTCCTCTATTTATCATTTGTTCTGTTTGTTGTTGCTGAGGTTGTTGAATATTTTCAGAAGGTGAAGCTTCATTAATATTGTTGTTAAATCCACTATCACTGCTAAAACCACTAAATGGATCAAACTGTTGAATATCTTCAGGAATTTGTGGATTGTTAAGATTTGGGTTAGCTTGTTCTACAGCTGCCGCCATATCCATTGTAAATTCTTCCAAGCCAGACATATCATCTTCATCTGTGTCATTGCTATTTTCAATAGGTATGCTATTTTCAACAACAGGTAATGAATCTTCTGTATTATCTATTATGCTTTCTTCAGTTGGCATTATTGGTAATTCCTCACTATTGTCATCTGGATTTAAGGTTTCATCATCAAGTACTTCTTGAAATTCCGTATTATCAGTAGGTAGTGATTCAACGGTTTCAAACTCTGTTATTTTTTCATTCTCGTCAATTAGATTTGCATTATCGTTAGCTGGAGCTTCAGAAAAGTCTTCAGGCTCATCTAATTGAGTTTCTTCTGCAATCTCTGAGTCTTTATCTGTATCATTGTTATCATCATTTTCTTCCGTATTAATTGGTAAATTTGCATCAGGCTTTAAAACTGGTAAAGTTAAATCTATAGGTCGTTCATAAGCTTCTAAATCTGTTATATCACCTTTTACGCTCATATCAAGTTTAAAAGTATTGTCAGTTTCTTGAGAAGTATTTGAATTTTCGTCTATGGTTTGCATTTCCGTTTCAGTTGTTGTTTCAAACGCATCAATTCTTACATCGTCTAAATCTTCAAATTGTTTTAATTCAGGAAGATTATCCATTTTATCGGTTATATCTTCAACAATAAAGTCATCTAAACCTTCTTGATTTTCCAAAATTTTGTCATCAATAGTGCTAAAATCGTTTAAATCAATTATTTCATTTTCAGAAGTTTGCTCTGTATTCTCAGTTTCAAAATTCATAATAGCTTCATCTGTAGAAAATTCTTCCATTTCTGCATTACTGTCAGCTTCTTGTTCTGAAAATTCAAAACCATTTGCTGTTTCGTTGCTTATATCAGAAAAATTTTCCATGTCGTTTATAGATAAATTAGCTAAATTTTCATCATTTGGTAATTCTTCTAATTCCCCTGGCATTTCAGCTAAAACTTCGTCATCTTCTCTTTTTAATTCTTCTTGTGGCATGCTTTCTATATTATCCATAATATTATTTTCCTCTATTGTATCATCGACAAAATCTTCTATAAAGTCATTTGCTGTTTGGTTAGATATTTCATCCAAATTTATATCAGAACCTATAACTTCATTAGACATTTCATCTTTGTAGATTCTTTGTGCTCCAAGTATGTCTAGTACTGAATCACTCAAAATTTCATCTGTTTGAGCTAAATCTTTTGCTATAATTTCAAAATGCTCAAAATCTCTTATTTTATTGCATAAATCTTCACTTTTTTCTAACTGAGTATATAAAAAATGCTTTTGTTGTGGTAATAAATCGCCATCATTGAACGCTATTAGCATTGAATCAGCTTTTTCAAAATCTTCTTCTGATATAGTGATGTTTGATTTTGGTTTTGCTTCGCTAAGTACCTTTTTTAAGCTATTTTCATTGTATAAGGTTTCTTTTTTTACAAAATAATAATTATCATTTTCGTAGTCTTTATTAATTTCATCAGGAGAAATTGCACCTAAAAACTGAGCTGTTGATAAATCTTCTGATATTTTGATAAATATATATATGTCTGGTGTTACACCAAATTCAAATTGGGATTTTGGAACAAATAATATATTTTCATTATTCACAATTCTTACGTCTATTTTTATGTTTCCTGCTTTAATATCAGAAATATCTATGTCTTTTAGCACTGCAGGAATTGTGTACAAACTACTTGAATTAGTCGCATTAATATTAATGCTTTTTAGAAATTTTATACCTAAATTTCCGCCTAAAACATTTGCAAATACTCTTTTTCTGTATTCTTCTTTTATCCCTGTAAATGCTAATTTTGCTTCTTTTACGTCGTCTTGTGATATTTCAATAAAATTATTTTCGTCAAATATACCCATTTGTTCTTTTACCTTCCTAATACTTTAGATTACACGAGATATGAAAATATTCCAAAATTAATGTAAATTTTTGTAAATTAAATTTTAATATATTTTAGATAAAAAGCAATTTTTTTAAGACAAATAACTTTATATGTGTAAGAAAAGTTTTATTATAGGAGGTTTGGTTAAAATGGTTTCAGGTTTACAACAAAATGTTGGTTTTCAAGGTATTAATACAATGACAAATGCAGCACCTTATATGGCTGCACCTTATCAATATACAGCACAACCACAAGTGCAACAACCTCAAACTGATACTGTTGAAATTGCTGGTAAAAAGAAAAGTGGTTCTAAAAAAGGTGTAATCGGTGCTGTAGTGGCAGCACTTGTGGCAGCAGGTGGCTTATTTGCTGCTGTTAGAACTGGAAAATTGACTGGTGTTGCTAACCCATCAAGCTTTGTTGATAAATTACAAAATTATGCTTTCAAAGGTGGTTTATTTTTAGAAAATGCAGTTGATATTGTAACTCAAAAAATAGGATTAGTTGCTGAAAAAGTAGGTGGTTGGCTAGGTTCAAAAAAAGGAAATGTTGCAGAAGCTGTTAAAAAAACTGTAGCCTAATTTAAAGTTTTCATAGATATAAAAAAGGATAACAAAAATTGTTATCCTTTTTTATTGTAAAAATTCTGCTAAAATGACTGTACTTATTAAAAATCCTGTATTTGAAAGCCTAAAGCCATTGTCTGTTTTGATTATATGCCCTGTTTCTATATATTTATTCAATATATCTTTATATTTTTGGCAGAAATCAATATCGAATTTTTTGTTGATTTTATTGATGTTTAAACCTTTAGAAATTCTAAAACCGAGAAAAATTTCTTCTTCTAGTCTTTCTTCTTCGGTTTCAAAATGACAATAATCTCGTGTTAGTGGGGTTTTCATATACTCATGTATTCTAAATGAATTTGCATATCGGATATTATTTTCATAGCCATGAGCTCCGCATCCAAAGCCATAATAAGGTCTATTCTGCCAGTATGTTAAGTTGTGGCGAGATTCATATCCATTTTTTGCAAAATTGCTAATTTCGTAATGGTTGAAATCTTTAAGTATATTGATTGCTTCAAGGTACATGTCTGCTTGGCTGTCTTCATTTGGAAGATTTTTAGGTATTTTTTTACCAAAGACTGAATTTTCTTCTATTTTTAGCCCGTACAATGAAATATGTGGTATTCCAAGGTTTATGGCTGTTTTTAAATCATTGATAAAACCTTCAAGGCTTTGTGTTGGCAATCCATATATAAAATCTAGTGAAATGTTATCAAAACCTACATTTTGAGCTAATTCTATTGTAGTCAATCCTTGTTCTGCAGTGTGTTTTCTGCCAATCAGTTTTAAAATGCTGTTATTAAAACTCTGTATACCTATACTAAGTCTATTTATTCCAATCTCTTTTAATCCCTGTAAGTATTGAATGGAAACATTTTCAGGATTTATTTCAAATGTGACTTCGGAATTTTTATCTAATATAAATTTATTTTGTATTTTTTTTACATGTTCTAATGGTAGTAGCGAAGGCGTACCTCCTCCATAGTACAATGTAGATAGGACATTTTTTTGATAGTTTGTATCGATATCTTTTAAAAGAGAAATTAAGTATCCAGTTTCTAATTTTAAATTACATGTAGAAATAAATGCACAATAAAAACATTTTGAATTACAAAATGGAATGTGAATGTATGCATTTTGTGGCAAATTCATTATTCTATGCTCCAAAAAGTTGTTCAATAATGTTTTTTGCGACTTCTAAAGACGAATT
>JBJFBU010000119.1:0-8383 GCA_051888595.1 Candidatus Gastranaerophilaceae bacterium
AGGGAAGTTAAAGAGAAATATTTTCAACACTACAATATACCTAATTCCATTTCAAGAAAGAGATTTTGGTAGTGCATACTTACCTAGAAGTTCTGAAGTCAGCCATAAATTAAATGATGAAAATATTGAAAAAAATCTTCATTTTGATGTAAAAAAACAAGTACAAATATTTATAGAATTAGCACAACTTGCAGGACACCCTGTTATTTATGATGTATTACCTCAAGCCGGCAGATTTGAAAAAATTATATTAGCAAACCCACAATTAGCTCGTTGGTACGACATAAATGAACTTATTGAAAAAATTAATAAAAAAACAGATGAAATATCTAAATCATTAAAGAATAAATATAGTCAAGATGACATTGAAATAACTCAAGAGCTTTATAAACAGCTCCTTAAAGGTGGTGCCGGTGAAATTAGCACTAAGTATAAAGAAATTTTTGATGAAATAAATGAAAAACTTATTGAATACAAAAAAGAAATTTCTAATGAAATGTCCTTCAAGGCATCACAAGAAAAAATTGTAAAAAAAGTAAGAGAAACAGTAGCAGAAGCACTTGGTATTAAAGTTTCAAAAAATTTAGAAGAATCTGACATCAAGGATTGTTCAAAAGTTATATCTGAACTTACCTCAAAAGGTTTATGGACAATGTGCGGTGGTGCATGGTGTTCTGCTGGTGTTCCAGTGTTCAATAAAATGAGCGAATGTGGTTCTTACCCAACATTCAAACATTACAACTACCAAGGTAATGACGTTTCTAATATGGCTAATCTTGACTGCCAAACACCTTATTATTTTACATTTTTAGAAACAGGAAATTACAATAAACCTGTTATAAAAAAATACATTGAACACCTATCAAATTTACAAGAAAACTACGGTTTCGATGGCTTTAGAGTTGATCATGTTGACCATATTGTTGACAAGGTATCTGCAAAAAATGGTACACCTATAAGCTATAGAGCACCAGCTTTAGTCCTTGCTGAATTAAACAAACACATGAAGGCTAAAATACCTTATTTTGCAACACTGGCAGAATATATGTTGGGTGACAAAAATTATAAAGAATACCACGAAGATATGCACTTTGATTTACTTTGGGGTGACGACATACCTGCTCAATCTGACAAAACTCCAGAAATAATTACTGAAAACAATCAAGAATTAACTAATTACAATGTTGGTTTAAAAAATAAAAATTATGTATCTATTTTAAAGACATACAATAATCAAGATGGAGAATTTCCAGTATTTGACAGATATCCAACACAATTAGGTGAAAATGGTGCTATTTTTAAATGGTTCAAGTATAAATTCTTACCTGGTGGCAAATTTGCAAATCGACCAATTATGTATGTTGATGGCGATGAATCGTTTACAAGTGCTGAAGTTGAAAAAACTGTTGGTAATGAAATTTCAATGCATAGAAACAAAAACTACCATTTCTATAACAGATTTGATTCAATAAATAGACTAGCAAAAAGCTTTGAAGTAGTAACTGAAGGAGAGGCTCAAATAATCAATCAGGATAAAGATGGCTACGTTTGCTGGTTAATAACTAAAGAAACATTAAAGACTGCATTATTAATTGTTGCAAACTACAAAGCACCTACTGAAAAATTCAATGAAAAAGATTCAAAAGGTAATGTTATAACTGTTGAAAAATTTGGTGAGGATATATTTGATAAATCTGTAACTTTACCAGCAGACTATAATGCGGTTGCTGAATATGTATTTAATGGTGAAGATTTTGAAAAAATAGATTTTTCTAATCCAGAAAATAAATTGACTTTTGATAAATTATATCCAAGCCAATTTAAAATCTTTGAATTAAAAAGATAAAATATAATCTCTTTCTATTACATAGGATTTGTGACAAGCGTAAACTTCTTGTCCTCGTTGTGACGTTTGCTTTTTAGTTTAAACAATCTATTCTGAACATAAGGGGCATGAGATGATTCAGGTTTTATCTCTATAAATTTTTTATAATATCTCATTGCAGAAACAGATTTTTTCAACTTATCAAAACAAATACCTATACCTAAAAGAGCTTTAGCGTAAGTTGGTTTTACTTTTAAAATTGAATTAAAAACAGTACTTGCATCCTTATATTCATCCAAACTCATTAACAAAGCAGCCTTATGTTTATATGCTTTTAAGAAATCTGGAGCAACTTCAATAATACGTTGATAAATCATTAAAGCTAATTCTTCTTCACCAACAAATTCATGAGCAAGAGCCAACTGAACTTGAGCATTCAAATTTTCCGGATTCAATTGGATTGAGCGAATAAGACATTTAATTGCAGGACAAGGTGTACCATTCATTAAATGGCAAATGCCTAATTCATAAAAGATTGAAAAATCATCATCTTTATAACTAATAGCCTTTTCTAATGTTTGTATTGCTTTTTCATAATTTTGCAAAGCTTTATAAGATAAAGCTAAACCATAATAAGCTTCTACATTATCTCGTTTATTAAAAATAGAACGCAAATATTTTGGAATAGATTCTTTAAACATGTTTGCCAAACGCAAAGCATCGGCTTTTACACATAGCTTATAAGATTCATCCTCACTTAAAGATGTTACTGATATTTCAGACAAAACATCTTTGTTTAAGTTTTTATTTTCTAATTTAATTCCCACTATAAAATTCCCCTCTTGGTGTTACAATTGTACAAATTTTTCTAACATTGTGTAACAACCAAAAGGTGTATTTTGTATAGACCATTGGATTTATAATCAAATATGTGATATATATTTTATATGAAACAAATTTTAGTGGTATGTGTATTTTTACTGTTTGTCATGCCTGCATACTCTGCAGACGGAGTTTCTCTTGAAAAAGTTGAAAAGCAAAAAGTAACATTAAAAGAACCTGTAAAAAAATTAAAGGGTTCATTACTCATAAATGACAAACAGGTTATAGAAGAATTAATTGAGCTTCAAAAGAAAAAAGACATGGAAGATGTTGAAACATTATGGAAAGGCACAGTTGAAAACAATAAAGTTATTGAATTTGCACTAAAAAAACTTGCAACACCTGAAAGCCAAAGAAGAATTCATTCTTCACTTATGTCAAAAACACTATCTGCAATTGTAAGTGGAGCTTCATTTCTACCATCATTTGCAGGAGCAGATGCATATGTTCAAACCAGTGCTTTTGCAGCTGGTAGATTGGCTCAAAATTTAATCAATAGAAAGAACGTCCCCAAAGAAGTGCCATTAACTGACACAGAATTGATTGAATTAGCCGGACTAGTTGAAAATTTGCAAGATAAAATTGTAGATGCTTATTACAATTACAAAAATTCACTACTATTGTTAAAAGATACCCGTTCAAGACTTTTACTATATAACAAAAACTATACGCAAGCTCTAGATAAGGGCGATATTTTAGAAATCACCATCTCGTCTACTATGTATGACAACATGACTCTACAAGAATTTCAAGCTGAGCAAGCCGCAAAAAAATATCACCTAGAATTACAAAGACTTGCTGGTAAAAAAGCAGTAGACAAGTTAAATTTATACCAGTTTAGCGTTAATAGCACATTAGTTAATGGAGGATTAAAATGATAAAGAAGTTGTTTTATATCCTTTTAATAATGCTTATACCAATTAGCACTTACGCTGTAACACTTGAAGATATGAAAGAATCAAAAAATCCTGCATATCGTGTTGGAACAACTGATGATATTGAAATTGAATATAAAGTTAAAGATACTGTAAACACGCAAAATGTAAAAAATCAAAAGAATACTAATGAATTAGAAAATCTTACTTATGCAGATTTGAGTATAAAAAAAATATCATTAGAAATTTCCAAAGATTTGGATATGGATTCAGCTGAAACAATGGGTGATTTGTCACTTTTATGGCAAGGTGCAGCTACAAAGAGTGACACTATTAAGTTTGCATTATATAAACTTTCTAACCCTGACAAAGATAAACCTGATGAAAAATCAATAAAGAAAGTGCTTACAACTATAGCAAGCATGTCATCTCTTGTTGGTGCTAGTTCAGGAAATCCTTTATTAGCTACAGGGTCATTTTTCACAGGTTCTGTTCTTAGTATTATGGGTGAAGACACAAAAGCACTTAACTATAAATATACTCGTGTAAATGATGCGGATATGATTATTTTGGTTAGAAAAATTGATGACTTGCAACAAGTTTTAGTAAATAAATATTATGACTACATAACAGCAAGACGAGTACTTGATTTAACTAGTAAGATGACAAAAGAACGCTATAATAATTATAAATTAGCACAGAACGGTAAAAAAGAAATTATTTTAATTGCTGATGCATACTATAGAGATTCTGCAGATATGAAAATGAAAGCTACAAACGAATTTTATGCAAAGCGTTCAGCACTAGAACAACTCGTTGGCAGTGATATTTTCAAACAATTTGAACAAAATGTAAACAACAGAGAGAAATATAGATAACCTATAAAACTGATTTTATTGCACTTGGAATATACGTTAATAAATCCGAAGCTAGTACAGAATATTCCGTCAAATCTTTGCTAGCTAATTCACCAGACAATCCATGCAAGTAAACAGCAGTTTTTGAAGCCTCAAAAGGCTTCATACCTTGAGCTAAAAATCCTGCAATCATTCCACATAAAACATCACCAGCTCCAGCTTTTGATAAAGCTGAATTGCCAGTTGTATTATGATAAATTTTAAGATTTTTTGAACAAATTATTGTTCTATGCATTTTTAAAACAGTTGTGCATTTATAGTTTAAAGAAATTTCAGTCGCTGCATCTTCTGGATTTGCCTTTATTTCAGAAATATCTTTTGATAACAATCTAGATGCCTCTTTTAAATGAGGTGTTAATATCAATCTGTCAGGTAAAATAATCTTTTTAAATTTAGCTAACAAATTAATGGCATCAGCATCCAATACAACAGGCAAATCTAATATTGCAAGTTCTGTCATTATAGATTTAAACATTAACACTGATGGAGCTTCAGTTGAAAAACCACACCCAAAAGATACAACATTAAAATTTTTCATTACATTTTTCGCTTGTTTTATTGGAATCAAAACTATATCTGGAGCAAGTGAAGCTACAGAATTTAAAACGCTTTGACAGCTTGAAAGTGCAACATAACCACAACCTACTTTTAATACTGACATACTCGATAAATAAGCAGCACCAGAATAATTAGGAGAACCTGCAATGTTTAAAACTTTACCATAAGTTCCTTTGTGTGAATCTTGTTTACGTTGTGGAAGTATTATTTCTGACATTTTAACCAACTTGTCTTATTGCTTCATACAAAACAATAGCAACAGAATTTGATAAATTCAAGCTCCTTTGGTTTGCCTTCATGGGTATCGTAATCGATTTAGCACCTTCAGCAAACAAAATATCCTCAGGTATACCTCTAGATTCAGGACCAAAAACTAAAAAATCGCCTTCTTTAAACTTTGTATTAAAATAAGAAACTTTTGATTTTGTTGTTAGATAATAAAAATTTGATTCTGGAAATTCATCTATTAAATCTTGTAAATGTTCAACTCTTTTTAAATTTACACTATCCCAATAATCAAGCCCAGCTCTCTTTGTATATTTATCAGAAAGAGAAAAACCAAGTTTGCCAACTAAATATAAATTTGCACCTGTACAAGCACATAGTCTAGCAATGTTACCTGTATTTTGGGGAATCTCAGGCTCGTATAGTACAACATTAAAATTTTTAATATCCATTACATTCATTATTTTTCTTCTTTTTTAAAAAACTTTCTGCTTTCTAAAACTACTGGTATACCTCTCAAAACACACAAGATAATAGAAATTTCAGCAGCAATTGCAGCAACAACTAAAATAGCAAATCCAACATGCTTTGGCCAAATCGGAGTGTATGCAAGTATAAATAAAGCAAATGCAACAGCTTTTGCTACAGCATAACCAATCTTAATTGGCTTTGCCCCACATAGCCATTGGTTTACAGGATCTTCTAACATGCTTCCTTTTCCAAACGCAATCAAGCCTTTTTCCATAGCTACACTTCTTAAACTATCAGTAATAACACCTCTTGTTACAACAATAATCGGAAAAACAACAGGAATCCAGCCCATGTGAGCAAAAATAATCCAGTAGACATATTCTGCAATTCTGTCACCCATAATATCCAGAACAGAACCTAATTTACTTGCTTCATTAAATTTTCGTGCAACATAACCATCTAAGCCATCAAATATAAAAGCCAAAATTGTTAATATAAAGGCTGACATATAAGCTACAGCACTATCTTTAAAATATAAAAGTGAGATAGCAATAAATACCAAAAATATTCTTGATATGCTTATTATATTTGCCATAAATCCCCCATATTCTTAACTACACTTAATAATTTGTAAATTGTTGCTACTGTTTTAAACGAGAAAGTGCAAAATTACGCTCATCTAAGCTTTTTAACTTATTTTCGCCTAGCATAATTTTTTCGGCTTCCTCTAAGATACTAACAACATTAAAACCATTTTCTCCATCAGAACGTGCTTTCCTACCTGATTCACAACATGTAATAAAATGTTGACATTCAAGTTTTAAAGGTTCTATTTCTAAATAATCAATTTTAACATCTGTAGCTGAACCGGCTCTATTATTTTCAAAAACTTGTAATTTGTTTTCTTGTAATGTATCGTCAAGAATAGCAGTTTTTTTAGTACCTCTAACTAGCAAACGAACATGCTTCATAGGAGTAATCCAACTATCTGAAATTTGTCCAATTACGCCACCATCAAATTCAATTGCCAAATGAGTGATGTCCATTATTTCATTTCTATCTGATGAACAACCAACTGCAGAAATCACATGTTTAGGTTCTTTACCTATAACATAAGACATCATAGACACATCATGAGGAGCCAAGTCCCACATAACACTTCTATCATTTTTAAAGTAATTTACATTTAATCTATCACTTTGAGCATAAACAATATCACCTAATGTTCCGTCGTCTACCAACATTTTTAATCTATTTACAGCAGGATGATATAATAATAAATGACCTACCATCAATACTAAACCCTTTTGTTCTGCAATCTCTTTCAATGTTTGAGCTTCTTTTGCAGAAGTTGATATTGGTTTTTCAACATAAACATGTCTGCCACTTTCTAAAAACATCTTTACAAATTTAAAATGAGTATGACTAGGCGTAATTACGGCAACAGCAGTAATTTCTGGATTATTCAAAATATCATTAAAATCTTTTGTAGTCTTTACATTTGGATATTGTTCTTTAACTTTAGCTAAATTTTCCTCATCCAAATCACAAACAGTATCTAAAACTTCCAAATTATAGAAGTTTCGAACAATATTTCTACCCCATACTCCACAGCCCATAACTGCAATTTTTTGTTTTGTCATTTTATATATCCCTACTCTTTAATCATAAAAGAGGATTACTTAACATCCTCTTTTATGATAATTAAATTATTGCTAATTTTCATCGCACATGTCGGCAAAACAACATCGTTTAAACCATCTGCGATGCTGATTATTTTTCCTGCACCAAGTAGAACTTCTTCACCTTTGTACATAAACTTATAATCAGTATTTCTATCTGATCTAATTGTAATTTTATCCATAGTAATTTCTTCTAACTTAATTAGTCAAAAACGTAATTGATAATAGCAGCTTCTCTAGCTCTTTTAATAGCTTTTGCTACCATTCTTTGGTGTTCTGCACAATTACCAGTAACACGACGTGGAATAATTTTTCCAGCTTCAGTTAAATATCTTTTTAATTTTGCAGCATCTTTGTAATCAATTGAATCGATGTGATCAGCACAAAAACTGCAAGTTTTACGTTTTTTCTTATCATTTAAGTCTTGTTTTGCCATTTAAATATCCTTTCCTATGCAAACTCAATTATTATCATTATTATTTTATATTTTATCACTAAAATGGAATTTCGTCTTCGCCAATTAATTCATCAGACAATTCAGATTCTGAAAATTTAACAATATCCTCTGAGTTATCTTGAACAGGAGAAGCTACCCCCATTAATTCAATAGTATTTGCATCAATTTCGAAAATCTTTCTATCTTTACCATTTTCGTCTTTGACATTAGCAGTTTGAAGTGAACCTTCAACCAAAACTCTAGTACCTTTTGACAAGGTTTCGATTATTTCAGCTAAAGCAGTTCTTTTTGCAAGAACTCTAATCAAAAGCTCTTCCTTTTCACCAATGTTTAAAACAAAAGTAGACACAGAAACACCTTTAGAAGAATATCCTGTTTGCGGATTTCTAAAGATTGTACCTGTAACTATTGCTTTTGAAATTGATTTTACTGCCATTTTATTATCCCACTAAGCTTTTACTTTTTCAGAAACATCTAAGAACATCGTTCTC
>JBJFBU010000120.1:0-8271 GCA_051888595.1 Candidatus Gastranaerophilaceae bacterium
CATTTTCTTCAATTTTGTTTCTAAGTCCACCAACGTGTACTCTAAGCATTCTAACATCTTCGTTGCTGTCATAGCCCCAAACTTCATCTAGCAATGTTGCAAGAGTAACAGCGTTATTGAAGTGTTGAAGTAAGCTATATAAAATTTCAAATTCTGTTGGTGTTAATTTTACTCGTTTATTTAAAATTGTACATTCCAACGTATCTGGGAAAATTTGAATATCACCAGCACTTAGAACTTCATTAGATAACGAATTTTCTTCTACAATTTGATTGCGTCTAAGTAGAACTCTAATTCTCAATAAAACTTCTTGAATATCAAAAGGTTTTACAATGTAATCATCAGCACCGCTGTCAAATCCGTCAGTTTTATCTTCAATAGTACCCTTAGCTGTTAGCATAAGAATTGGAATTGCAAGTTTAGCTTGTCTAATGTTTTTGCAGACGTCAAAACCATTCATTTTTGGCATCATTACATCTAACAAGATTAAGTCATAAGAGTTGTTAAGAGCTTTGTTTAATCCCTCTAATCCATCTTTTGCTGTATCAACAATATATCCGCTTTGTGCAATATCGAATTCTAATAATTCTCTTATTTCATTATCGTCATCTACAATTAAGATTCTTTTTTTATTCATAAAATAACCTCAAGTTTTATGCAACAAAGTATAAAAAAAAAGTACCTATTTTTCAAGTTAAAATACACTTATAGTTTAAATTTGAATAAAACTTGTAACAATAGCTAAATTGTGCAGTTGAAAGCTTTCGGTTTTTAATGTAAAATATTGAAAAATTAAGGGGATATTTATGAAAAAATTTATTTTGTTAATGGTCATACTACTTAATGGATTATGTGTTTTTGCAAACGACTATAACGTATATAAATTTGATAATGGTCATACTTTGATTGTAAAACAAATTTCGTCTAATCCAATTGTTATAATTGATACTTGGATAAAAACAGGATCAATTAATGAAAATGATAAAAACACAGGAGTTTCTCATTTTTTGGAACATTTGTTCTTTAAAGGAACAGAAAAAAATCCAGCTGGTACATTTGATAGAATTTTAGAGTCAAAGGGTGCTGTTACAAATGCCGCAACAAGTAAAGATTTCACTCATTATTATATAAAAATTCCATCAAAAGATTTTGATTTAGCGTTGAATTTGCATGCAGATATGTTGCTAAATCCTCAAATTCCACGCAATGAAATGGAAAAAGAAAGAAAAGTTGTATTGGAAGAAATAGCTAAAGACAAAAATTCGCCTTCTGATATAGCTTATAATAATTTAAATGAATTGATTTTTAAGGTTCATCCCTATAAACGTCAAGTTATTGGCACTTCAAAAGTTATTGAAACAATAACAAGGGAGGAAATTTTAGATTATTATAAAAAACATTATGCTCCAGAAAATATGATTACTGTTATTGTTGGCGATGTTAATCCCGATGAAACAGCACAAAAAGTAAGAAAAGCATTTACTATTGAACAAAGAAAATTAGAAAAAAATAAGTACCAAAAAGAACCAAAAATTACAGAAAAACGTACAAAAGAGGTTACTGCTGATAGCAATTCTGCATATATGATGATAGGTTTTAGAGGTACGAATGCAGTTCATAGAGATGAATTTGCCCTAGATATCTTGTCTACAATCTTGGGAGAGGGTCAAACTTCTAGATTTTATCAAAATGTTAAAGATAAAAAACAGTTAGCAAATGCAGTTGTTGCTTCAAATTTATCTTTGAAGGATGATGGTATATTTTTAATTAGGGCAAATTTTAAACCAGAAAATAAATCTAAATTAGAAAATGAAATTTTTAATGAAATAAAAAAGATACAAAAAGATGGTGTAACTACCGAAGAGGTTAATATTGCTAAAAATATTATTGAAAGAGATACATATTATTCAAGAGAATCTGTTTCAAATGTTGCATCAGAAATGGGATATACAGTTGTATTAACAAACAATCCTAAAAATTATGATGACTATTTACGAGGTATATCTGCAGTTACGGCAAAAGATGTTCAAAAAGTTGCAAAGAAATATTTGAATGAAAATCAAAGTGCAGTTTCTATTGTTTTGCCAGAAAAATATAATAACAAAGTAGAAAAATCTGATAATAAGGATGTTTCTCATAATGCTAAATTAGTAAAATCTGCATACAACACTGAAAAATATCAGCTTGATACAGGTGCAACACTTTTGATAAATAAGCACCAAAACAACGACATTGTTGCATTTGCAATAAGAGCAAAAGGCGGTGAATTTATTGAAAATAAAACAGGTGTTGCAAGTTTAATGTCTAGTACAATTTCAAAAGGTACAAAGAAATATTCTAAATTAGAATTGTCACAAATTCTAGAAGAAAATGGTATAAATATTTCGACTTCAGCGGACTCAGATTATTTTGCTGTAAATGTTTTAACAACAAAAAAACAGCTTCCTTTAACTTTTGAATTATTGAACGAAATTGTTAATAACGCTACATTTGATGAATTTGAGCTTGAAAAAACAAGAAAGAATATTTTAGAAGCTATAAAAACAAAAAGAGATATTCCGTTAAACAGGGCTTTAGAGGAATATAGAACTTACATTTATGAGGGTTCAGTTTATTCAAATACATCAAAAATATTAGAAAAAGCTTTACCAAAAGTGCAAAGAAACGATGTCGTAAATTATTATAACAAAATATTTTATCCGGAAAACTTGGTTATTTCTGTAAATGGTGATGTTGATAAACATTTAATGATTGATAAGTTTTCTGAAATATTTAACAATAAATCTAACGGTAAGAAATTCTCATATATAGATTATGCAAATAGCATAAAATTTCGTTTAGCACCTAAAGTTATAAGAACTGAGATAAAGGATTTACAAACTTCTTGGATTATTTTAGGGTGGCAAACAGCGGGAAATGCTTATTTAAAAGATTTTGCGACATTGCAAATAATTGATTCTTTTATGGGAACAGGCATGAGCTCAAGATTATTTAGACATCTTAGAGAAGAACAAGGTCTTGCATACCAAATTGGTACAGGCTATTCTCCAAATGTTCTAAAAGGTGCATTCACTCTTTATATAGGAACAAATCCAAAAAATGTAAAAATAGCAAGAGAACAAATGATGCAACAAATGTTATTTTTGAAAAATGAATTTGTGAGTGAAAAAGAGTTGCAAAATGCTAAAGATGAATTGATTGGTAAATTTATTTTGGCTTTAGAAACAAATTTAGACAAAGCTTCAGGTTTAGCATTATATGAAGCAACAGGTAGAGGTTTTGATTTTGTTGAAAAATATCCAGCCTTAATTCAAAGCATTACTCCTTCTGATATAATGGAAGTTGCAAATAAATATTTTCTAGATAATTATGTGGAATCAATTGTTGATAAGGCAAAATAATGGAAAATCTTGAACAAATTCGACAATCTATAGAAATTGAGATTAAGTACGGATATATTGATATCAAGGGCAAAAAACAAGTTTTTTCAAAGTTTATAAAAAATGAGCTAATACAGGAATATAAAAAAACAAAAAGCCCAAAATGGCAAGTTATGATTGAAGCTTTTGAAAGATATCCGTTTGAATCAATGCCTATTCGCAGAAAAATTATAAATAGATTGTGCAATGTTATAAAACAGGAAGTAAATCCACCACAAACTCAACAGGCAAAAGTAAATTCAAAGGTTTTATCACCTGAAAGTGATGTAACTTATATTAAAGGAGTTGGTCCAAAAGTTGCATATATACTGAATAAATTAGGTATTTATACTGCAAATGATTTGCTTTATTATTTTCCAAAAAGACATGTTGATTATTCAGGTAGGACTTTAATTAAGGATATTGAAGAAGGCGAAAGTACAACTATTTTTGGTTACATAAAATCTGTGCAATCCTTTGTTTCTAAGAATAATTTAGGTGTAATTAAAGTTAAAATTACAGATGAAAGTGGTTCGATAGAGTTGAATTTTTTTCAGGCAAAGGCAAATAGATTTGTTTTAGAGCGAATGAAGTCGCAATTTCCGATAAATGTTGGCATTATGGTATCTGGCGAAGTCAAATTTAATAAATATAATATGCAAAAAACAATAGATAAACCTTCGTATTCAATTATCGCAAATGATGTTTTTGACAATTCAAACTTGAATTTGGGACGAATCGTACCAGTGTATCCATTAAGTGAAAATTTAAGTGTAAAAACCTTAAGAAAAGCTGTTTATAATGCATTAACATCATTAAAATCATCGATAAAAACAGTTATTCCAGATTATTTATTGAAAAAGTATAATATTATGGATAAATCTGATGCTGTTTTTCAAATGCATTTTCCAGAAACAATGGAAAAACTTGAACAAGCAAGATTTTCACTAGTTTTTGAAGAATTTTTTATTTCTCAATTCAAGTTAGCAAATTTACGAGAATCAAATAGAAAAAAACATGATTCACTAAAATTTGATATTAAGCCGGATGGTTTAGTAATGAAATTTATTAAGTCATTACCTTTTGAGTTGACAACTGCTCAAAAAAATGCAGTAAATGAAATTCTAAATGATTTGAAAAATGATGAACCAATGCAAAGACTTTTGCAAGGGGACGTAGGTAGTGGTAAAACAGTTGTAGCTACAATAATGTTATTAGCTGGAGTTGAATGCGGTTATCAGGGAGCGATTATGGCACCTACTGAAATTTTGGCACAACAACATTACAATAATCTAGTAAATTGGCTAACTCCATTGGGATTGCATGTAGGTTTATTTTTAGGCAGCTTGGGTAAAAAAGTAAGAAAAAATCAAGAAACAGATTTGGCAAATGGGCAAACAAATATTGCCGTTGGTACTCATGCATTAATTCAAGAGAACATAAATTTTGCAAATTTAGGAACTATAGTTATCGATGAACAGCATAGATTTGGCGTAAAACAGCGTTTGAATTTAAGAAAAAAAGCTCAATTCCCTCAAGTCTTGACGATGACAGCGACTCCGATACCTAGAACGTTAGCACTTTCTATGCATGGTGATATGGATTTGACAATAATTGATGAGCTTCCAAAAGGCAGAAAACCAATAAAGACAGCAATGACAAATTCTAAAAAAGCAATATATTCATTGATAAAACAAGAAGTTGATGCTGGACGTCAAGCCTATGTGGTTTATCCTTTAATTGAAGAGAGTGAAACACTTTCTGCTAAGGCTGCAACTAATGAAGCTGAAAATTTGCAAAAGAATGTTTTTCCAAATTATAAAATAGGACTTTTACATGGAAAATTAAAAAATGACGAAAAAGATACAGTAATGCGAGATTTTAAAAATGGAAAATATGATATTCTTGTATCGACAACAGTTGTGGAAGTTGGTGTAGATGTTCCAAATGCGACGGTTATTGTAATTGAAAATGCCGAAAGATTTGGTTTATCTCAATTACATCAGTTAAGAGGTCGTGTTGGACGCTCTGATTTACAATCTTATTGTATATTATCATCATCTACAAGAAATCCAGAAACAAAAGCAAGACTTGAAATAATGACACAAACAAATGACGGTTTTGTTATTGCAGAAAAAGATTTAGAGCTTAGAGGCCCTGGAGAATTTTTAGGTGTTCGTCAAAGTGGCTTACCTGATATGATTGTAGCTGATATAGTTAAGGATACAAAAATATTGGAAATTGCACGAAATGAAGCAATAAAATTCGTAAAAGAAAACAATGTTGATAATTTTCCACTTTTAAAGAATGCTCAAAACTTACAAACAATTAACAATATAGAATTTATATCATCGTAAGTTATTATAAGTTTTCTGGATTAAATAAATTTACTCCGCAAGCTGCTTGATACAAGTTAATCATTGCAACAATTCCATTAACTTTTAATGATACTATTTGTTTTCAGAAATTAACTTGATTTCTTTTTGTTATACAGCTTCATTAACAGGTTTAGCACTTGCTGCAAGTTTTGCAATTCGTTATTCGCAAATTCACCAAACATATTTACTAAAAAATATGAGCGTTTATAATCCAGTTTTTAATCAACGTTTTATTGCGTTGAAACATTTTTTTATGCAAAATCATGCAACAGTTACCGCAATGAAGCAGGCTAATGTTGTTTTATATAAACAACTACTCGTTCAAGCTAAACTTTGTCCCTTTGCTGATATTTACCAATTGGTGGCATTAATTACATTTTTAGTTATTCCGTTAGCATTTATATTGAAATTGATACCAGAAAACAAATAACAATTGATATTTTGTAAACAATTGTAACGAAAATGTGAAAAAATTTGTCAAAATTGTTATAAAATTTACAAAACTGGGAACAGTATTAATGTGGGTAGGGAAATTAACATACCCACATCTCTAATTCCTCTCTTCTAATACGTGGTTTTAATACCGACTTTTACAAGTCGGTTTTTTATTTGCAAATTTTTGTAAAAGTTCAATGTTTTTTTAAACATGCTAAAACATTAAGTCGTACAATTGAATTATATAAAAATAAAAAAATAAAAAATAAAACTTGGAGATGGGGAAAAATGCAAGATTATTGCTTCGAATTGATTACTGGGCCTATGAGTTGCGGTAAGACTGAAGAATTATTAAGAAGAATTCGCAGATGTATTATTGCAAAGAAAAAGGTTAAAGTTATTTCACCTAAAATTGATACAAGAGAGCAAGGTGATTATATAAAATCAAGAAATGGTTTATGGTTAGATGCAGTAAAGGTTAAGCATTCAATTCAAATATTAAGTGTTGTAAAAGAAGAAGATGAAATTGTCGCAATCGATGAATTGCAATTCTTTGATTCAAACATTGTTGAAGTTATTGAAACATTGATGGAACAAGGTAAAAAAGTTATAGGAACAGGACTAGATTTAGATTTTAAAGGAGATACATTTGGTTCTATGCCTAGATTGATGTGTATTGCAACTACAGTTGATAAATTGCATGCTGTATGTATGAAATGTGGGTGTGATCATGCAACAAGAACACAAAGATTAATAGATGGGAAACCAGCAGATAAAAATTCTCCGTTGATTATGATTGGTGGGGATGAAACTTATGAAGCTAGATGTATAAAATGCTGGGAATTGCCAGATTCTGCAGAAAACTCAAAAACTTCAAATGTTTTAAGATTTGCATTAAAATAAATTGATTTGATAAAAAAGAGGGCGGTGCAACTTGTTGCACCGCCCTCTTTTTTATTGTTTATAAATTAGAAATTTGAATTTCTTTTTTTAATTTGTTGTATTTTAATTTTTGTGAATAATTAAGAATACTTTTAAAATCTTTATCTGATTCTTTTTGGATAGATTTAATATTTTTTTCAATGTTATTAATTATTTTTCTTTGAGCTTTTTTTTCAGCGAAGTTTGCTTTTTGTTTAGATAAATCTTGTAACAATTTTTTTTCTTGGTTAAGTTGAAGATAAAGAATAGCTTCTTTTTCGCTAGATTTGTTATAGATAGAATTAGCTTTTAATTTTTGAGCATCAGTAAGTAATAATGCATTAGCAATAAGAAGTCTTTTTGTATTAATTTTGTTCACTTGAATTTTAACTTCTTTGTTAGAGAAGTTAGAGCTATCAGTTGTAATTTCGATAGCAAGAGCTGGAGCGGATATGCAAATAACAGCTAAAAGAGTTAAAAATAAATTTTTCATAATAATCCTTTCAAAAGAGTTAATAAAAACTATAAAAATATTATACACTATAAAATAAAAAATTGTGATACAATAAGAAAGGAAATATAGGGGGGGAGAAAAATGATAGAATTAAACATGCGAAATTATGCACATTTAGGAGATGCAGTTTGGGAGTTATTTGTGCGAGAAAACTTGGTGGAATTGTGTAAAAATCCACAATCATTGCATAGAATGACAACAGAAAAAGTAATGGGTTCATATCAAGCGAAGTTGTTAGAAGAGATAGAAGAATTATTAACAGAAGAAGAGCAAGAAATAAAAAGAAGAGCAAGGAATATGGAGGTTCCAGTAGCAAGAAGAAATAATCAAGCAGAATACAGGCAAGCAACTGCATTTGAGGCATTAATAGGATATTGGTATAGAGAGGATAAATCTAGATTAGAATTTATTTGTAATAAATTGTTAAAGGAAATTAAAAGTTAGGTATTTACAAAAAAAATTTTGCATGTATAATAATTATATGAGTTGAATCCGTGGGGGATTAGCTCAGCTGGTAGAGCACCTGCTTTGCACGCAGGGGGTCAGGAGTTCGAATCTCCTATCCTCCACCATTTAGAACGCTTTCGAACATCTTCGGAAGCGT
>JBJFBU010000121.1:0-8156 GCA_051888595.1 Candidatus Gastranaerophilaceae bacterium
CCTTTTTTAATGTTTATATTTTATGGGTGTGTAGTGTTATGAAAAAAGGTTTATTTATTACTCTAGAAGGTGCAGATGGTTGTGGAAAAACAACTCAGTTGCGTTTGCTTACTGAATATCTTAAAAATAGAGGTTATGATGTGGTCTTGACTCGTGAACCAGGATGTAATGGGTTGGGTGAAAAAATTCGTTCATTATTATTAGATTATGATGGAGAAGTTTCTCCTGTATGTGAATCTTTTTTATTTTTAGCAGACAGAGCTCAAAATATTGACGTTATTGTAAGAAAAAATGTAGAGCTTGGTAAAATTGTTATTAGTGATAGACATACAGATTCTTCGCTTGCTTATCAAGGTTATGGACGACAACTTGATGTTGACAAGATTGATATGCTAAATAATATTGCAACTAGTGGTTTAAAACCTGATTTAACAATTGTTTTTGATGTTGATGTAGAAACTTCTATGCAAAGAGTTGGTAATGAAAAAGACAGAATGGAATCTGCTGGAAAAGAGTTTTTTGAAAGAGTTCGTCAGGGGTATTTAAAAATTGCCCAAAAAGAACCAAACAGAGTTAAAGTTATTAACTCTGTTGATTCAATTGAGAATATTCATAATCAAGTTAAAAATTTATTTGTTAAACTCGAGGAAAAATTCCTTAAGTAATTTATAACCTTCCAAAAAGCTTTTGTAATTCATTTTTTCATCTGCTGAGTGCATATTATAAAGGTCAGCAAGTCCCATTAAGAATGGAATGAATGTTTCGCCTTTTGAATTTTTATGTTGGCAGTAAATATGTGTTTCTGCACCTGCGTGGAAAGAATTTATTTCATATTTTATGCCAAGTTTTTTAGCTGTTTTTTCAAAAACTTCTGGAATATAAGTATCATTTGATTTTTCAAATGCTGGCATTTTTTGTTTAAAAGTGCCTGTTGCTTTTGCTATGCCTTCATATTTTTTATTAAATTCTGAAATTATATTTTGAATTTTGTCAATTAATTCATTTTCTTTGTTTAAATCAGCACTTCTAATTGAGTAAGTTGCTTCAGCATAAGGATTTAAAACATTAGTAACTTTAATGTCACCTGCTTTTATACCGCCCAAATTTATTGATGTAACAACACCTGTTTCATCTTGATAATATACACCTTGAGGAATATCATTGCATAATTCAGCCATTAACTTTCCTGCATTTGGCTTTGTTTTATCAGCAATTTCAATTCCTGAGTGACCACCTTTGCAAGAAATTTCAACATGACCATTGCAATAACTTGCTCCAGAAATTTGCAAAACTCCAAATTCATCTGCATCACAAACGATTACATACTTTGAATCTAAGTTATTAAAATCAAAATTGTGGATACCACTCATACCATTTTCCTCGTCACGAGTGAAAACTACTTCTAATCCACCATGTTTTACATCTGAGTTTTTGATATCTTTTAATAATTTTAAAGCTGATGACATACCGAATTTATCGTCTGCACCAAGAGTTCTGTTGTTTGCTTTTATAAAATCTCCGTCAAGTTCTGGAATTACTGGTGAATCATCGCCTACTACATCCATGTGAGATGAAAGTGCCATTAAGGGTTTTGAACTATCTGTTGCAGGAAGTTTTATGATTACGTTATTATATGAGTCAGTTTTGCAGTTAAAACCTTCTTTTTTACAAAATTCTTTAACCCACTCTACGACTTTCTCTTCTTTTAAAGATGGTGATGGAATGCTTGTTAAATTGCAAAAAATGTCGATTAATTCTTCTTGTTTTCTTAATTTTTCTAAGTTTGTTTCCATAATTAGTGTCCTCTAAAAAATCTTTGTCCTGTGCCCTCTTTTCCTATTAAAATTTTTACTTGTCGCATACATTTAGGGCATCTTCCAACGTACGCAGTTCCTTCTTTATTTTGATAAATTCTAGCGTAAACGCCACAACAATCAAATAAAATTCCTAAAAATTTTTTCTTTTCTTTTGATTCTATTAATTCTTCTTCATTATTTTCTTCAAAGTCATCATAAAAATCAATCATTTTAACCTCTGTCATTAACTTCTATTTTGATGTTGATTGCGAATTAAGATTTGAATTTACGAAAATACTTGTAGTAAGAGTTTTTATATATTTTTCTTGGAAATGTGCATAATCAAATAAAATTATACCGCCCAAATTTAATTTTCTTGTTTCGTGTATCTGTCTTATTAAATCTTCTTCTGAGCCACCCATAAATGTTACAAACAAACCTGCAAATAGTTTTGTTTTTGGTGACATTTCTTTTAGCATGTCAAATATCATAACTTTTATTGTTTTTGCATCACAAGTTAAGAATAGAGGTGTAAAACCATCCACATAGTTATTATCTGACCATGTAACCCAATCTTGTTGCTTTGTTTCAAGAGCCATAGTTTTGTTTGGAAAAACTACTGTAGTTAGTAAGATGTCATTTTTTCTTGTTAATTTTGAAACTTGTTGTACAAACATTGTTATTTTATCACGTCTATAATTATCCCATTCGTCCCAAAGATATGTTCCGTATTTTACATTAACGGGGTCTTCGCCATAAATAAGTTTAAATTCATCTCTTGCATATTTTGTATAGCCCCAATTTGATTGAGCATAACCTGTGTATCGTGCTGCAACTGATTGAGGATATCTTATGTAGTCAATGTTTATTCCATCTGGTGAATATTTTGCTATAATTTCTTTTAACAGTTCAAGTAAAAATGTTTGAACCTCTGGATTTGCGGGATCAAGAAAATATCCGTTGTGTTCAGATGTTGATGAAACAGGGGCAGTTGCTTCTGCATTTCTTAAATTAATATTTGACCAATCTGGTCTTATTTCTAAAATTGCATTATTAGTAAGTGGTTTGTTGCCAACATAAAAAGTTTCAAACCAAATATTTACTTTGATATTTCTTTTATGAGCTTCTCTAATCCAAATTTGTAGAGGGTCTATTCCAATAAATTTTTCATTTTGCTCAATAAATCCATAATTTTTCATTGTCGTACTTGGAAAAATTGTTCTTCCATGAAAGTATGTTTCTAAAAAGATATTATTTATGCCTGCACTTTTTAGGTGATCTAATGTTTTTATTATGTTTGCTTCTGTATTATTTGTTGGTCTTATCCAAATTCCTTTCAATTCATTTTCTTTATATGGTATAGCTGTTGCCATTGCTAGATTTGCGTTTTGTAGTGCTAATGTAGCAAATTCTTTCACTTCTGTTTGGTTACGTTCTGATTTTCTTAGGTAATTTTTTGCCTTTGAAAGATAATCTCTTGTTGGTTTAGAATTGTAATCACAAGAATTTTTTTTGTAATAATTCATAATTGTTTTTGCTTCTTCAATTTTTTCTCTAGCAGCAAAAATGTAACTGTCAGAAGTGTTTAGGGCAGTAATAACCATTGTTTCTTTGTTTATTGATATTTTTGTACCAACAGTAAGATTTTTGTTTAACCAAGTTTTTGCTTTACCATGTGCAGATATGACAATACCGTTAGAAGGAATTAGAGAATCTGCACCACTAAGAGAGGTAACAGTATTGCCTTCGATAACTGCTTCTCCACCAAATTCGTTTGTTCCTGTTGAAATACCAAAATCTGGGGTGTAAATAATTAATTGGTTTGCACCTCTTAGCCCAGGGTACATACTTGCAGTCCAATTATTTGTTATTGTTGGATTAATTGCACTTATTTTATAAACATTTTTTCTAAAAATCTGTTCATGCTGTTTTGGTGTGTATTCTGAAAATACATCATCATTTGCAAAAACAGTTGTTTGTGAAAATGCTAATATCAAAAATATTACAAAAAATTTACTAACTAATCCCCTCATTTTTCCCTCGATTTTATATTTTAATCATAATTATACAATTTCTTTCGTATATAATACTGCGATTTATTATATTTTAAGTCCTCTATTGAGCGTATTTTATTTGTTAATTTTTCGCTCGTTTTTATTGCATTTGCTTTTTTATAGAATTCATTTGCTTTAACTAAATCTCCTAACTTTTCGTTAGTTTCTCCAATATTATAATACAGCGAATACTTATCATTAAAATTACCCTTCATTGCTCTTTTGTAGTATTTAATTGCATTGTTATAATTTTGGTTTTCAGCATAAAAGCATGCAAATAAAAAGTTTACATAAGGATTATACATCTGTAAATTTAGTCCAACATTAAAATAAGATTTTGCAAGTCTATATTCATCCATTTTTCCGTAAATATAACCAATTTTTCCATAAGTTTCGACAGATTCAGAATTTATTTTTATCGCTGTTAAATAAGCTCCAAGTGCTTGAGTGTAATAAAATCTTTTTTGAATATCTGTTTTTGCTTCATTTTCTGCTTTTTTTAAAAAGTTGTCGCCTTTTTTAATGTACATTCCTTCTTTTAATATAGAATAGTCAATATACACGCTATCATAGTCAATTCTGCCCTCAAGAGCGTTTGTTGAATTGACTAAAAATAATGTACATGTGATTAATAAAATTATTTTAATATTTTTCATAAAATTTACTTAATAATTCACAACATCTACTATTATATCAATAAAATTTTAGTTATCATAATATGTAACAGGGAGTAATATTTTGAACGAGTTATTCTTTTTATTAATATTTATAATATTGGCTACAGCCTTTGCTATTGCTTCAATTGTGGCAAGTTTAATAGTAGGTTATAAATCTGATGACATAGATAATTTACCTTATGAATGTGGCATGAAGTTGTTTGGAAATGCAAAAATTCAATTTAATGTTCAATTCTTAAATTATGCTATTTTATTCCTAATTTTTGATGTAGTTACTGTATTTTTGTTTCCTTTTGCTGTAAATTTGTTGAATTTTAAGCTTTATGTCATACTGGAAATGGTAGTGTTTTTATTATTAGTTTTATTTACGCTATTTTATGCCATTAAGAAAAATATTTTGAGGTGGCAATAATGAATGTTATTGTTTCAAGTGTTGATTATATTCTAAATTGGGGTAGGGCAAATTCGTTATGGCCATTGACGTTTGCTACTTCTTGTTGTGGAATAGAAATGATGCAAACTTCAGCTTCAAATTTTGATATCGCAAGATTTGGCTCTGAGGTTTTCAGAGGGTCACCTAGACAAGCGGATTTACTTATATGTGCAGGTACAATTACACATAAAATGGCTCCAGCTTTATTAAAATTATATAAACAAATGCCAGAACCAAAATATGTTATTGCAATGGGTGCTTGTGCTTGCGGTGGTGGAATGTTTGCAGAAGATAGTTATTCCGTTGTAAAAGGAATCGATAAAATTATTCCTGTAGATATTTATTTGCCTATGTGTCCTCCAAAGCCAGAGGCTTTGCTAGATGCAATAACAAAGTTGCAAAAAAATATCAAAAAAGAATCTATAAAAAATAGAGGAAATTTTGTTTCAAGACACAATTCGTACCTTAAAGATACAAATGGTTTACTTACTCTTGATGATGATTTTCAAGTTTCTTATTTGGGGGTAGAAAAAAATGTTTGATATCTCTGTTTTGTTAGAAAAATTTAACTTTATTGAATATATTGATGGCAAAATTATATTAAAACAAAATTTGCCAGAAGTTTTAGAGTATCTTAAAAATAATCCAGAATTTGATTTTAACATGTTGACTTCTATTGTTGCTATTGATTGGAATGATACAATAGAGTTAATTTATCAGCTGTATTCTATTTCAAATAATGAAACAATCCAAATTTATTATTACACAACGACATCTATTGTTCCTTCTGTGATTAATATATTTAAATCAGCATATTTTGATGAATGCGAAATTTATGATATGTTCGGGGTTTACTTCGAACATAATCAAAATTTAAAACGTTTATTTATGCCAGAATCTTGGATTGGGCATCCTCTATTGAAATCTTATAAACAAAGTGATGAAAGGTTGGCTTGGAATGACTGATATAATGAAAATAAACATTGGTCCTCAACATCCCTCAACACATGGCGTTTTGAGATTAATTACAGAGCTTGATGGAGAAAAAATTGTTTCTGTTGAACCTATTGTTGGTTATTTGCACAGAGGATTAGAAAAATTAGCTGAAAATCGTACATATTTACAGTATTTGCCTATGGTAGATAGAGTGGACTACTTAGGAGGCTTCTTTAATTCTTATGCTTTTTGCAATACTGTAGAAAATCTTTTAAATATTCAAGTGCCAAAACGAGCAGATTATATAAGAGTTTTGTGCATGGAATTAAATAGACTTGCATCACATTTATTGTGGCTAGGTACATTTATGTTGGATTTAGGGGCATCTTCTCCATTATTCTACTGTTTTAGAGATAGAGAAGTTATTTTGTCATTGTTTGAAGAGCTTACAGGGCAAAGAATGATGTATAACTATTTTACCTTTGGTGGAGTAAGATTTGATGTTTCGAATGATTGGATGAATAAAGTACTTAATTTTATTGATTATATGCCAAAAAATATTGATGATTATGAAAAAATTATTACCAAAAATCCTATTTTTAAATGTAGAACAAAAGGTAAGGGTATTTTATCAAAACAAATGGCTTTTCAATATTCAGTAACTGGTCCAAATCTAAGAGCATCTGGAGAGGCATTAGACTTTAGAAAATCTATTGGATATGCAATTTATCCAGAATTGGATTTCGTGCCAGCTGTAAGTTATGATAGCGACTCTTATGCTAGATACAATGTTAGAATTCAAGAAATGAGAATTTGTTTATCATTAATAAGACAGTGCATTTTATATTTGAAGTCAAATTCTGGAGATATAACAGCTAATATTAATCCATTAAATATGAAAATTCCTTATGGTGAATTTACTTCTTATGTTGAATCACCGAGAGGTCTTTTGAATTGTTATATAAAATCTGATGAAACTGATAAACCATATCGTGTAAAATGGAGAACAAGTTCATTTTATGCTGTTCAGGTACTTCCCAAATTGCTAAAAGGTCATTCGATGCAAGATATTATGGCAATTTTTGGTTCTTTGGATGTTATATTACCGGAGGTGGATAGATAATGAATTATTTATATTTTTGGTATATTCAATTTTTATCTAAGTATAATATTCCAGAAATGTTTGGTGATATAACTTTTCCTATTTTGCCTTTTTGCATAATAGCTTGTGCAATTATATTTATTGTACTATTTTTAGTACTTTTAGAACGAAAAATTTTAGCTTTATTTACACAACGAAAAGGACCAAACAGAGTTGGTTTTTGGGGAATATTACAAACTGTTGCTGATGCAATTAAACTACTTTGTAAACAAAATCTTGATACTAGAGGTGTGGACAAATTTTTATTTAACCTTGCTCCTATCTTAGTTTTTGTTCCTGCTATGGTTTTATGGGGGTTAATTCCTTATTCTAGTGAATTTGAATTTATGGGATTTTCTGTTAGTGCTATGTTTTATTTAGCAGTTGCAATTATGCCTGTAATCGGTATTGTTCTTGCAGGATTTGCAAGTAATAATAAATATTCATTAATTGGTGCAGTTAGATCAGTTGCACAAATTATTAGCTATGAAATTCCAATGGCATTTGTATTATTAAGTGTAATAACATTAGCATCTTCAATGAATTTGAAAGATATAGTTATGGCACAAGTTTCCAATGTATCAATTTTTGGATGGTTTGTTATACCTTGTTTTTTGGGCTTTTGTATAATGTTTATTTGTGCTATAGCAGAATTAAATAGATGTCCTTTTGATTTACCAGAGGCTGAAAGTGAACTTGTTGCTGGGTACAATGTTGAGTATTCAGGAATGCGTTTTGCATTATTCTTTTTAGCTGAATATGCAATGTTATTTGTAATGTGTACTTTTATTGTGACACTTTTCTTTGGTGGATATTTGCCATTAACAGCAAAATATATTTCTGAATATTTGTTTAGTGAAAATCAATATTTGCAATCCTTAATTTATTTTGAGCAAGCTATATGGTTATTTATAAAGACATTGTGTCTTGTAATTGTAGTTATGCTTGTGCGTGCAACTTTACCAAGACTTAATTCTAGTGCATTGATGGCATTTTCTTGGAAGGTCTTGCTACCTGTTTCAATAATTAATTTTTTGATTATGACTATTTTTAAATATGTTGTAAATGGAGGGATTGCCTAATGTTAAAGAATTTTATTTTAGATATATGGGCTTTGCT
>JBJFBU010000122.1:0-8109 GCA_051888595.1 Candidatus Gastranaerophilaceae bacterium
ATTTTATGATATTTTCGTTATAAACCTCTTGGGCAAAAGCTGGAACGTTTACGAATATTATTTCTGAACCTTTGATAGCTTTTTCTATGTCGTGCTCAATAAAATCTGCTATAACTTCAACAGGTGTTTCCATACATGTTGTAACACCATCAATGTGTATTCTACCAACTGCTTCTATTAATTTTATATTTAAGCTGTGATTTTCAACGGCATAAAGTTTTACGTTGTGTCCTAAGAGTCTTAAATCACTTGACATTGCGACTCCGCCATGTCCTGCTCCTAATACTGTAATTTCCATTTTATCTCCTTTTGGCTAATAATTTGCTTGCATAATCTTCAACTTTTTCTGATACTTTGTCAGATATAACTTGATATAAAATTCCTGAAATAACAATTGATCCTACTTCTGCAAATTTTTTAGTGTTTTTACTTAAAAAAGAAAGTGGTTTTGTTGCAAAATTTGAAATGTAGCTGGATGAGTTTTGTAGAAGTTTTGCACCAGTTTTTGAGTCCATAATGCCTTCTATTGCTAATTTTGCTCCAAAACCACATAAGAAAGAACTAATTGATGATAATTTGTTTTTTGTGTTTGTATTTTTGTTTTCCCTCAAGCTGTTTAAAATTCCAGCAACGAAAGATACTTTGTTAAGGTTTACATTTGTAAGCGTTTCTGTTTTGTAGAAACTGTCTTTTACAAAATAATCAAAACCTTTTTTTATGTTTTTAGATATTCCATATTTAGAATTACCAACTGTGTGTAAAACATTGTTTGTTTCAAGTAATACTTCTGGCAATTTCGTAATATTGCCTTTGAATAAGTCTTTGCTATCGTTGTAAAGAGAGTAAATTTCTGATACTGAGTTGCACATAAGTTATCCAATATATTTTGTTAGGGTAACCTTACATTACCGACAGAAAAATAATAACATATAATTTCTTAAAATGTTAGGGTTTGTTAACATTTTATTTACAATTTGTTACTTATAACGTATTCTTTTATTCTTTCAAATGCGGTTGTAGTTATTATGTGCTCTATTCTACAAGCATTAATTTCTGCTTCTTCTTCTGATAAATTTAATACAGAAATAAAAAACTTTTGGAGTGTTTCGTGTTTATATATAATTTCTTTGGCAAGGTTAGTGCCTTTATCGGTTAGCAATATTGGCTGATATCTGCCATAACTTATGTAACCTTTTTGTTCTAAACGTTGTAGGGCTTCAGTAACAGAAGCTCTTGATATATCGAATTTTTTTGCGATATCAATAGCTTTTATCGTTGATTTTTCTTGAATTGTTTCATAAATCAATTCAAGGTAATCTTCTAGTGTTGCTGATATTTTTAACGTATCCATAAAAGAAGTATATCATAAACAATATATCTTCGTGGTATACTACAATTTATAAATTAAAGGAGAAATTACATGATATTAAAGATACAACGATTAGAACATAATAGAATATTGCCGGAGTACAAAACTGATGGTGCTTCTGGCATGGATTTGTGTGCTGCAATTTCAGAACCAATTACGTTAAAACCTCTTGAAAGAAAACTTATTCCAACTGGTTTAAAAATAGAATTGGAACATGGCTATGAGGCTCAAGTTAGACCTCGTTCAGGTCTTTCAATTAAACATGGTATAACTTTAATTAATTGTGTTGGCACAATTGACGAAGATTACAGAGGAGAAGTTTGTATTCCGGTTGTAAATGTATCTAACGAAGAATATACAATATTGCCAGATGAACGAATTGCTCAAATGGTTATTGCAAAATATGAGCAAGCTAAGATTGAAGTTGTAACAGAATTGACTGAAACTGTTCGTGGTGAAGGAGGTTTTGGTTCAACTGGAAAATAATAATAAAAAAAGGTGCGAGCTTAGCTCGCACCTTTTTTTATTATCAGTAAATTAATCTTCCAATGGATTAATCACAATGCCTGAAAGTAATTTTGGGTAGAAATAAGTTGATTTTTGAGGCATACGTTCTCCTGCTTCAGAAATCCTTTTTATATCTTGAATTTTTGGATAAGCCATTATGAAAGATGCTTCAGCTTTTCCTGTATCAATCATGTCAAAGGCTTCAGATTCTTGTTTTATGTATAAAATTCCATCTTGAGCCATTTGTTCTTCTTGAGTGAAGCCTAATTCTTCTGAAATTATAGCTTTATGTAAAACTATCAAATCTAGTGATTTTAGTACATCTGGTACTTCGTATTTGTCAAGAAGCTTATCAACATTTTCTCTTAATTTTAATAAGTAGAATTTATTAGCATTTTTTATATACAAACCCATAGAAATTTGTTTTGTAGATTCTTCTTCTATTTTATTTAATAGTTCAGCTTTAACTGTATCTTTAGTTTTTTCATCAAATAAGAATTCTTCTACATCGAAGTGTTTTTTTACTTTTTCAAGTAGCTCTTGAGTATTCAAACTTCGAGTTAAAATTCTATGAGTTGGGAAAATTAATAAGTCATCTTCAAGGTTTGTAAAATAGCTCATTACAAATTTTGAAGGGTGATTTTCGTCACTAGAATTTATAAAATTCCTGTAATTTATTGATGTTTCGTATCTATGATGTCCGTCAGCAATTAATAATGTTTTATCTTTCATTACATTTTCAATTAATTGAATTGTTTTTTCATCTTCAATTTTGTAAACGATATTTTGTACACCTAAATCATCAGTTACATCAATAAAGGGTTTTTGAGTATAATCAATGGCTTTTTCAATTTGTTTTTCTTTATCCGAATAAACCATAAAGATTTGAGAGAAAAATGCTTTGCATTGTTTTACAAGATTTAATCTATCGGCTTTTGGTCCACCCATAGTATATTCGTGAGGTAGAATATTTTTAGTGCTAAAATCTTCGATGCGGTTGCGTGCAATAAACCCTTTACGAGTTATTTTTTTACCATTTTTTTCATAATTTTGTACAATATATAATATACATGGTTTTTTGTTTTTTATTAAAATATCATCTCGAAGCCATTCTTTATAAGTTTTTTCGGCTTCATTATATCTATTATTTTTATCTTTTAAGTCAGTGGAATTATTTGCCAAAATCAGTTTAATAATGTTGTAAACGCTTCTTTTTTCTAATTCATCTCTGTAGTCGTCAGAAATAACATCGTAAGGTGGGGCAATTACATCTTCCATTTTTACTTTATCTTGATTGTATACAATTGCATTTAATGCTTTAACTTCAACCGTCATAGTGTTTTCCTCCTAATTTGTGTCAATTATTGCATATAAAAATCAAAAAGGCAAACTATATACACTTGCAAAAATGTTAGGTTTCCCTTACAATAAGTTTGTGAGGTTTTTATGAATAATCAGTCAGAAAAAAATACTTTGGCAAATTTGAAAAAAGGTCAAGATGCAGTAATTGAAGCTGTTGAATGTGATGATAAGGCATTACGTTCTCATATATTGGATATGGGTCTTACGCCTCATGTTGAAGTTACATTAATTAAGACTGCTCCAATGGGTGATCCTTTAGAAATAAGAGTTAGAGGTTATGAACTGACTATTCGAAAATCAGATGCATCTAAGATTAAGGTTAAAGAAATTCATGAAGCTCACAATTATTCGAGAAAAAATATTGAATTTAAAGATATAGAACACTCTCAAAAAGGTGAAGAACAAACATACATTACAAAAAACAAAGCTATTGCAAAAACAAAAATCAATTTAGCACTAGCTGGTAACCAAAATTGTGGCAAAACGACTTTATTTAATAAATTAACTGGTTCAAATCAGCATGTTGGTAATTTCCCAGGGGTTACAGTTGATAGAGCAGAAGGTGTAATAAAAGGTCATAATAACGTTACGATAACTGATTTACCTGGGATATACTCTCTATCTCCATATAGCAGCGAGGAAATTGTAACTAGGAATTTTATTTTAAATGAAAAACCAGATGGTATTATAAATATTGTTGATGCAACAAATATTGAAAGAAATCTTTTATTGACAATGCAATTGATTGAATTGGATGTTCCAATGGTAATTGCATTGAACATGATGGATGAAATTAATGAAAATGGTGGCAGTGTTGATATAAATGGTTTAGAAGCTGTATTAGGTGTTCCTGTTATTCCAATTTCAGCATCAAAAAATGAAGGTGTTGCTGAATTAATTGAACACTCAATTAATGTTGCGAAGTTTTCTGAAAAACCATCTAGATTAGATTTTTGTGATAATGAAGATTCAAATGATGGTGCAATTCACAGATGTATTCATTCTATTAGTCACATTATTGAAAATCATGCTAAGAGTGCAAAAATTCCTGTTCGATTTGCTGGAACAAAGCTGGTTGAAGGTGATGAACTGGTTATGAAATCATTGAATTTGGATGAAAATGATATTGATACTTGTAATCAGATTATTAAACAAATGGAAGAAGAAACAGGTCTAGACAGAGTTGCTGCCTTAGCAAATATGCGTTTTTCTTTTATAGAAAATTTATGTTATACATTTGTTTCAAAACCAACTGAATCAAAAGGACAAAAGTTATCTCTTAATGTCGATAAACTTTTGACAGGAAAATATACAGCAATATTAGCTTTTTTGTTAATTATGTCATTCATTTTTTATATAACTTTTGGACCTGTAGGTATATTTTTATCTAATTTAATGGCAAGTGCAATAGATTGGATTACAAATGTTGCTGATGTTGCATTGACAAATTATGGACTTAATCCGATAGTACATTCTTTAATTATAAATGGTGTTTTCTCGGGTGTTGGAAGTGTTTTAAGCTTTTTGCCTATAATCATTGTTTTATTCTTCTTCTTATCTATATTAGAAGATTCTGGATACATGGCAAGAGTTGCATTTGTTATGGATAAAATGCTTAGAAAAATAGGTCTTTCTGGAAGAAGCTTTGTTCCAATGTTGATTGGCTTTGGTTGTTCTGTACCCGCTATAATGGCTACAAGAACATTACCTTCAGAAAGAGATAGAAAAATGACTATATTTCTAACTCCGTTTATGAGTTGTTCTGCAAAGTTGCCAATTTATGCATTGTTCACAGCAGCATTCTTTAAAGAAAATCAGGTGCTTGTTATTTTAAGTCTGTATTTAATTGGTATTATTGTAGGTATAATTTTTGCATTTATTATTAAATTTTCAGTATTTAGAGGCGAAGCTGTTCCTTTTGTTATGGAATTACCAAATTACAGAATGCCAAGTCCCGTAAATGTTTATAGATTGATATACACTAAAGCGAAAGGATTTATTACAAAAGCTTTTACTATAATCTTCTGGGCAACAATTATAATTTGGTTCTTGCAAACATTTGATTCAAGATTAAATTTGGTTGCTAATTCTGCAGATAGTTTGCTTGCATTATTGGGTAATGCTATTGTTCCTATATTTAAACCTCTAGGTATAATGGATTGGAGAATTTCTACAGCTTTTATAACAGGTTTTATGGCAAAAGAAAGCGTTGTAAGCACATTAACTGTATTGTTAGGTGGAGATGTTGATAAATTACCAACTGTTTTTAACCATATAACAGCATTTGTTTTCTTAGTTTTCTGTTTGTTATATACACCATGTGTTGCAACAATTGCAACAGTAAAAAGAGAGCTAGGAAAAAGATATGCTTTACTTGTTGTCTTTGTTCAATGCTCTGTAGCATGGTTAGTTGCGTTTATCGTTTATAATCTTTGCAACTTATTCATTGCCGTTTAAAAAACATGCACAATAATGTTTGTAAGATGTTTTTTTCAACTCAGGTACACCTTTGTCGCAAACATTTGGTATAAATGAATTACATCTGGCATGAAATCTACAACCTGTTATATCTTCCATTATTGAAGGAGGTTGACCTTTTATTGTGAATAACTCTTTATTTTTGCCATTAGGCAAAGATTTAATTAAACCTATTGAATATGGATGCGTTGTATTACCAAAAAATTCATAAGATGGTGCATTTTCAACAATTCGACCTGAATACATTACAGAAACTTCATCCGCATTTTGGCTAACAAGTGCCAAATCATGCGTGATTAGGAGTATAGATGTTTTGAATTCTTTCTTAATATCTGCCAATAAACGCATTATTTGAGCTTGTATTGTCACGTCAAGAGCTGTTGTCGGTTCATCTGCAATAATTAATTCAGCTTTACATGCCAAAGCCATAGCTATAATAGCTCTTTGTTTCATTCCACCGGAAAATTCGTGTGGGTATTGATTTAAACGTTCTTTTGCCGATGGAATTTGCACCATGTCCAAAACCTCTAACGCTTTATCTTTTGCATCTTTACCCCTAAGGTTTTGATGTAACTTTATAACTTCTAAAAGCTGGTTTCCGACTGTATATAAAGGATTAAGCGAGGTCATAGGATCTTGTGGTATTAACGCAATTCTTGCACCTCTTAAAGATTGCATGTCTTTTTTCTTCTTTAATAATAAATCTTCACCCTTAAATAATATTTTACCGCTTGTGATATCAGCATTTTTTGGCAAAAGATTTAAAATACTTGTTGCTGTAATGGATTTTCCACAACCAGATTCACCAACAAGGGCATGTATAGAACCTTGTTCAATTGCCAAAGAAACATCAAAAATAGCTTGTCTAAAACCTTGTTCTGTCTTAAATCCTAAATTTAATTCTTTTATTTCTAAAATATTTCCCATATATATATAATACATGTATAAAAAATAATTTTCATCACCAAGTTATAGGAAAAAGAACTATTTATAATTGTTCAAAAAAAGCATGATTAGATATCATGCTTTTCCATTTATATATACATGTATATAATTAAATGCGTTATAAAACATTTTTTCCAAGTTTAGTTTTAGCTTTAGTTAAGTCCTTCATTCTTTTATCATTTGCCTTAACTTGTTTTTTCAAATTACTACGTTCATTTTTTATAAACTTATATTGATTGTCAACTTCTGCATATTTAGCTTTGCATGCACTTTGGTCTGTACGAATGGCTTCAAGTGCAGTATCAATTTTTGCAATTGCAGATTGCAAATCAGCATTGCCTGTAGCTTGTGCATTAGATACAGTGTCAACATAACCTTTTGTAGAAGCATTATTTGCTGAGGTTGTCTTTATTGAAGAATTATTAGTATTTGGAACAGAATATGCTGTATCATCAAAGTTTAATGGTGTAAAAGCGTTACCGTCAGCAAAAGCTGGTGCTGTAGCAATCAGCATGCTAAATGCTATAGTAAAGCATGTATTTTTTAATGTCATGACAAATCTCCTTTATATATATTTTATACATGTGTCTATATGAACAGTTTAATTTATAGCCAAATAAAAAGAAAATTGTTAATAAAACTTAATAGAATAGTTGGGTTATTGAAAACGGTAAAACTTAGATGTATAAAGGCTTTTGGGAGTTAAAATTTTTAAATAAAGAGTACAAAAAACGTTAATTGTTAAGCTTTGTTAAGAAAATAAAAATTTTTTTCTTCAAAACGCTTGACAAAAAAAATTGAAGTTGTAACATAATAAGTACGGAAGCGAAACAAACGAAACAAACAAATCGAAAGCAACCGTTAAGGAATTAGAAGAATGGTTAAAAAGATTTAATAATCTTACCAGACTGAACCCAGCCGAAGGGATTACTATTAAAGTAATGTTGAGGACACAATAAGAACTCAATTTATTGATGCCGAAGAATTAAGATTGAACATTGAAAAAAGAATAGCTGAAAACGACTTAAATATACTTGTTGATTCAACAAAATATGATTTAGGACAAAATACACAAGCAAATGCTAGTGTTAAAACAACGTCGAGCAGTTTATCAGTTAGCCCTGATAAACGATGGACATAAACTTTCTGACAATGGAGAGTTTGATCCTGGCTCAGGACGAACGCTGGCGGCGTGCTTCATACATGCAAGTCGAACGAGAAACTAGAGCTTGCTCTAGTGGAAAGTGGCGGACGGGTGAGTAATATGTAGGAAATCTGCCCTAGAGAGGGGGACAACAGAGGGAAACTTCTGCTAATACCCCATATGAGCTAAGTTGAAATACTTATCTTGAAAACTCCGGTGCTCTGGGATGAGCCTGCATCTGATTAGCTTGTTGGTGGTGTAATGGACCACCAAGGCGACGATCAGTAGCTGGTTTGAGAGGATG
>JBJFBU010000123.1:0-8063 GCA_051888595.1 Candidatus Gastranaerophilaceae bacterium
CAACAGTAAACTTCTGTTTTTCAAATAATTAGTATTTAATAAGCCGTGACTGAAATTTTCAGTCATGGCTTATTAATAGTGGTTATTAAATATAATGTAACAAAATGTAAATAAAAATGCTAAAAATCATGGAAATGTAGCAAAAATCATGATTTTCAGGACTTTATTTATGTGTATAGGTTATAAAATTTTTAGTGGTACATTATGCAAGTTAATTCAGTAAACTTAGCTCAAAATTTATTATTAACAAACAGAAATTCTAACAAAAATATTGCATTTAGAGGTGAAACACCTAGCTTGGACTCTTTAAGAGAGAAACAAGATGAATTTAGACGCATGTCCGAACAATCAGGTAGTAACGGTCTTATTGGTAAGTTAGGCAATTTTGCTACTAAAGCTATTGGTGTTATTATTGCGTTTACAGCTACAAAAATTTGTTTAGATAAAGCTGCTAATATGATAGGTAGTTCTATTGGTAAATATCTAAGTTCTGCTAATCAAAAAGCAATTGACTCTTTAAATAAAAAAGCTGCCGAAAAAGTCGGTGAAGAGGCTACAAAACTTACTGAAAAAGCTACTAAATTAGCTGAAAGATTCGCTAAATCTAAAGGTATTGCTGAAAAAGCTCAAAATATTTTAGTAAATGTTGTTGCTGGTGGTGCAGCTGTTGGCGTTGCTATGAAAGATTTTGGACTTGTTAAAAAAGAAGTTTCTTCAAATGCTGCAAATCTTGTAGATAATGCTATTGACAAAGCTAGTGAAAACGAATATAATCATGAAACAAGTTCTTTTGATGAATTTGGTTCAGATGATAAAAACGACGAATTTTAGGGTAGAACTTTAGGAGGTTATACTAAAATGATGATTCATCCAATAAATACAGTTTCTTTTAGAGGTAATGCTGGCATTGATTCGGCTTTAAATGCTATTGATAAATCTCAAAAAGCTTTAGTTGCTGTAAACAATCTAAAAGAAGGTTCTGACGAATTTAAAAAGAACATGGAAACAGATGCAGTTGCATATTCAGATGCTGTAACTTCAAATTTGGTTAAAGTAGCTGAAGAAAATAAAGCTTTAAAACCAATCGCTGATGCTGCTAATTCAAAAGTTGGTAAAAAAATCGCTGATATTTTTGGTGGATTTACTGCTTTTTGTACTAGTTTAGCTGGTGCTGCTACTACAGTGTCATCAATTACTAAGTAGTTTATAAGTTTAAAATAGAGAAAAGAGAGTAGGACAGTGACTATGATGTCCGCTCTCTTTTTTTATGCTAAAATTTCTTTATGGGTAAAGATATTACTATAAAAAAAATTGTTACTTCAGATATAGAAAATGAATTGGCTAATATTGGCTATGATTCTTCTTATGCTCATATTGGTGCTAACAAATTTAGATTTATTAATTTAAAACTTTTTTCTTTATCTTTACCTCAAGCAAACATTCTAAAGCAAACTGCTTTGGCTTTTGGTGCTGATTGTGCTGTGCACCATGACGTTTTAACTGCAAATGTAGAAAATACAGATTGTATTTTAGGTGGGAGCTTTTCACAAATAAAAAAAATTTCTGAAAGTATTAAAAAACAACCATTTTCTATGAGTTTAATATCTAAAAAATTGGAATGTTTTCTAAAATCAGAAAAAAACATTTTGCCTAAAATTGTTGGTATTCTTAATTTGACAGAGAATTCATTTTCTGATGGTGGCAAGTATATTGATTTTGATAATGCGATAAAACATTTGCATGAAATGATTGATGAAGGTGCTGATATTATTGATATTGGTGCTGAAAGTACTAAACCTTTTGCCCAACCAATATCTGCTAGTAAGCAGATGTCATTAATTGAACCTGTTTTGGGGTATATTAACAAAAATAATATAGATATTCCTATAAGTATTGATACTCGCTCTAGTGAAGTTGCTCAAAAAACCATCGAAATGGGTGCTTCTATTATTAATGATGTTTCAGGGTTTGATTTTGATTCTAAAATGGTTGATATTGTATCAAATTATGACAATGTTAAAGTTATTATTCAGCATTCACAAGGTAATCCTACAGATATGCAGATTAATCCTGTTTATAACTCAGTTGTCGATGAGATTTATTTAGCTTTAAAAAATAAAATTGAATTGGCAGTTTCTAAAAATATATCTACAGATAATATTATTATAGATGTGGGAATTGGTTTTGGAAAAACGAAAGAACATAATTTTGAGTTAATTAAAAGAATTCAAGAATTTCAATCGCTTGAGTGTGAAATTATGCTAGGTACATCAAGAAAAAGTTTGTTGGATATGAAAGATGAGCCAAATGAAATTAAAGATGTATTTACTGTAGCCTTGAATGCTCTTGCAATCGAACGAAATGTGAATTATTTGCGTGTTCATAATGTTTTATTACACAAAAAACTTATCGATTTAATGAAAAATTTTTAAAATAAAGGAGAATTTATGGAAGTTTTATCAATTATACCTGCAAGAGGCGGTTCTAAAGGTATACCTAACAAGAATATTAAAGATTTAGCTGGACACCCTTTAATTTACTATTCAATTCAAGCTGGACAACAGTCAAAATACGTTACGAGAACTGTTCTTTCTACTGAGGATGAAAGAATTAAGAAAATAGCTTTAGAATGCGGATGTGAAGTCGTTGATAGACCGATGGAATTAGCTCAAGATACTACAAAAACTATTCCTGTTATGGTTGATGTTGTAAAACAATTGAAAGAAAAAGAAGGTTACAATCCTGATATAGTAGTACTTTTGCAAGCAACTTGTCCCTTGCGTGATGCTAAGCAAATCGATAGTGCAATGGAATATTTCTTAAATAATTTTGAAAAATGTGATTCTGTTTTTGCAGCTCGTAGAATTGGTACAACACATGGAAAATGGCGTCAGCTACCAAAATCACAAAAATTTGAATCAATGTATGATTTTAGAAATAGACCTCGCAGGCAAGATTCTGATAAGCATTATCCAATGTGGGCTGAAACAGGTTCTATATATATAATTAAGGCAGATGTTATGCTTGAAGTGAACGATTTTGTTGGTGATAATCCTCTAATTTGGGAATCACCTGAATCAATAGATATTGATAATCCTGAAGATTTTGATAGAATTGCTGAAATTATTAAGAATAGGAAATAATGAACGAAATACTTTTTTTTATAACTCTAATAGTTAATTTTACTGCCGTTTTAATGGCTTATAAATTTTTTGGTAAAAAAGGTCTTTTTGCTTGGATTGGTATGGCTACAATCATTGCAAATATTGAGGTTTTAAAGTGTGTTGATATTTTTGGAATGGCTTTGACTCTTGGTAATGTTACCTATGGCTCAATTTTCTTGGCAACAGATATTCTAAATGAAAAGTATGGTGTGAAGATTGCCCAAAAAAGTGTTTATTTGGGATTTTTTGCACTTTTAGTTTTCACTGTTATAACTCAAGTAGATTTGCTATACCTCTCTAATGAAGCAGATTTTGCTGGTAATGCGATGAAAACTTTGTTTACGATAACACCTAGAATGTGCTTTGCAAGTATGTTTGCATATTTTATTTCTAATATGTTGGATGTTTACTTATATAAATTTATTAAATTTAGACTTCCTTCTGATAAATTTTTATGGATAAGAAACAATGTTGCAACAATAATTAGTCAATTGTTTGATACGGCATTATTCACCTACATTGGCTTTGCGGGCGTATTTTCTGGTGATATTGTATTCCAGCTATTTATAACAACATATTTAATTAAAATAATAATAGCACTATGTGATACTCCATTTTTGTATGTTGCAAAGAAAATTTACGAAGAAAGTAGTCACGATTAAAATATTTATAGTGAGTAGTTTCACTATGTAACATCTTGCAACAACAGAAATTATTAATGGTTGACAAAACACTTTATCTTATTTATACTTTAAATAAGGAAATAAATCACAATTAAATAGGAGATATACAAAATGCCAAAAACAACAACAAAAAAGACTACTGCAAAGAAGTCTTTAAACAAACAAAATGACGTTGAAAAATTAGAAAAAGCTTACAATGCAACTAATTTAGTAGACAGTGTTGAATCTTTCGAATTGTTAATCGATAGAGTTCACAAAGCTCAAGAAGAATATTCACATTTTTCTCAAGAACAAGTGGATAAAATCTTCAAAGCAGCTGCTACTGCAGCTGACAAAGCTCGTATCCCTCTAGCTCGTATGGCTATAGAAGAAACTGGTATGGGTGTTTTAGAAGATAAAATTATTAAAAACCACTTTGCTTCTGAATATATTTACAATAAACATAAAAATGTTAAAACTTGTGGTGTAATTAAAGAAGATAAAGCTAATGGTACAAAAATCGTTGCAGAACCTTTAGGTGTTTTAGCTGGTATTATTCCAACTACTAACCCAACTTCTACAGCAATTTTCAAATCATTAATAGCTTTGAAAACAAGAAATGCTATCATCTTCTCACCTCACCCAAGAGCAACTAAATCAACAATTGCAGCAGCTAGATTAGTTTTAGAAGCTGCAGTTAAAGCAGGTGCTCCAAGAGATATTATTGGTTGGATTGATGTTCCATCAATTGAATTGTCAAGTGCATTGATGAAACACCCTAAAATTGATTGTATCTTAGCTACAGGTGGTCCTGGTATGGTTAAAGCAGCTTATTCATCAGGTAATCCAGCTTTAGGTGTAGGCCCTGGTAATACATCTGCAGTTATTGATGAAACAGCTGATATTAAAATGGCAGTTTCTTCAATCCTTATGTCAAAAACATTCGACAATGGTATGATTTGTGCTTCTGAACAATCAGTTGTTGTTGTTGAAGATGTTTACGAAGAAGTTAAAAAAGAATTTTTATATAGAGGTGCTTACCTTGTAAATAAAGCTGAACAAAAGAAAATGGTAGATTTACCATTCATCGATCCAGCTAGAGGTACAGCTCATCCAGCAATCGTTGGTCAATCAGCACACAAAATCGCTGAATTATCAGGCTTCAAAACTCCAGAAGATGCAAAAATTCTTTTAGTTGAAAGACCTGAAGTTGATTGGAATGATCCATTCTCAAGAGAAAAATTATCTCCAATCTTAGCTATGTACAAAGCTAAAAATTATGAACAAGCTGCTGAAATGGCTTATGAATTAGTAAGTAAAGGTGGTGCAGGTCATACTTCAGTATTGTACACAGACGAAAGAAAGAGCGAAAGAATTAACGCTTATGCTGAAAAAATGCCTACTTGCCGTGTATTAATCAACTCTCCATCATCTCAAGGTGGTATTGGTGATTTATTCAACTTCAAATTAGAACCATCATTAACATTAGGTTGCGGTTCTTGGGGTGGCAACGCTGTTTCAGGTAACGTTGGTGTTGAACATTTATTAAACTATAAAACTGTTGCTGAAAGGAGAGAAAATATGTTATGGTTTAAGGCTCCATCAAAAATTTACTTCAAAAGAGGTGCTACTGATTTAGCATTAAGAGAACTTCAAGGTAAAAAACGTGCCTTTATCGTAACAGATAGTTTCTTATACAATTCAGGTGCTGTAAATAAAATTACTAACGTTTTAGATGAAATCGGTATCGAACACCAAGTATTCTTTGATGTTAAACCTGATCCAACATTGTCAACAATTAACCAAGCAATGTCTATCTTGAAACCATTTGAACCTGATGTAATCATTTCATTAGGTGGTGGTTCTCCAATGGATGCAGCTAAAATTATGTGGTTAATGTATGAACAACCTGATACAGTATTTGAAGATATCTCTATGAGATTTATGGATATCAGAAAGAGAATTTGTCAATTACCAGAATTAGGTAAAAAGGCTACAATGGTCGCTATTCCAACAACTTCAGGTACAGGTTCTGAAGTTACTCCATTTGCTATCATTACTGATGACGAAACTCACGTTAAATACGCAATCGCAGATTACGCATTAACTCCAAATATGGCAATCATTGACCCTAACTTCGTTGACGGTATGCCAAAAGGTTTAACTTCTGCTTCTGGTATTGATGCTTTAGTTCACGCAATTGAAGCTTATGTATCTTGTATGGCTACAAACTTTACTAATTCAAATGCTTTGGAAGCAACAAAATTAGTATTTAAATACTTAGAAAGAAGCTATAACGAAGGTGCTAATGATCCTATCGCTAGAGAAAAAATGCACTATGCTGCAACAATTGCAGGTATGGCATTTGCAAACTCATTCTTAGGATTATGCCATTCTATGGCTCACAAACTTGGTGCTATGTACCACGTTCCACATGGTGTTGCTAATGCTTTGTTAATCAGACAAATCATTAAATACAATGCTTCAGATGCACCTCATAAACAAGCTATATTCCCACAATACAAATATCCTTGTGCGAAAGCTAAATATGGTCAAATCGCTGATGAATTACAATTGGGCGGTAAAAATGATGACGAAAAAGTTAAATTATTAATTAAATCTGTTGATAAATTAATGAAAGCTATCAACTTACCAAATTCTATTGAAGAATTCATCACTAAGAATGGCTTCACTAAAGAATACTGGAATGAACACTTAGACGAGTTAGTTGAATTAGCATTTGACGACCAATGTACTGGTGCTAACCCAGCATATCCATTGATGTCAGATATTAAACAAATCTACATTGATGCATTCAATGGTGTAGTTTAATATTAATTACTTATAAGAGGATAGGCTGTAAAAGGCTTATCCTCTTATATTATCAAAATGAGGTTTTTAAATATGGATATTCCAGATAAAGTTATAAATAGATTAACTTTATACCATTATATTTTAGATGATTTTGATGATGATTCTGTTGAATCAATTTCTAGTACTCAAATAGCTGATTTATTAAATATAGACGATTCTCAAGTTAGAAAAGATATTAAATACTTGAACAATACAGGTAAATGTAGAGTTGGGTATAATATCAAGGAATTAAAGCTTTCTATTGAACACACTCTTGGTTTTGCAAAACCTAAAGATGTTTTTATAATTGGGTCTGGTAATTTAGGTTCTGCATTGGCTAAATATGATAGTTTTTCTAATTATGGCTTGAATACATTAGCTATGTTTGATGTAGATCCTTTCAAAGTAGGTCTAACTATAAATAACAAAGAAGTTTTTCATGTAAGTAAACTTCCTAATTTGGTGCAAAGATTGAATGTTAATTTTGCTATATTAACTGTACCTAGAAAATATGCTCAAGAGTCTGCAAATTATCTTGCAAATTCTGGAATAAAATATATTTGGAATTTTACGCCTTGCATATTAAAAGTGCCAAAGGATGTTAAAGTTTGGAATGAAAATTTAATAGGAAGTTTTTTACAGTTTACAAAAAAAGATATTGAAGAGGTTGTTTAGTGATGACTGTAACGATTAAAGTCTGCATGGGGAGTGCTTGTTTTGCTAGAGAAAATGCCGAAAATATTGAATTTTTGGAAAAGTATATAAAAGATAATGGATTAGAAGATAAAATTGAATTACTTGGATCTAGATGTGAAGGTGCTTGTGCGGACGGTCCAAATATTTATATAAATGATAAAAAATATACAAAGGTTGATACTGAAAAACTTAAATCTTTAGTGGAAGGTCTTTTTAATGAATAAATTCTATCCTGTATATACATTGAAAAATGAATGTCATGATTGTTATAAGTGTGTTAGAGAGTGCCATATTAAAGCTATTAAGGTTCAAGATGGTAGTGCGTCTGTTATAAATAACAGGTGTATTGCCTGTGGACATTGTGTTAAAGTTTGTCCAGCTGGTGCAAAAAAAGTTAGAAACGATATAGAAAAAGTTAAGAATTTAATGATTGCACAAAAGAAAATTTATGTGTCTTTAGCTCCAAGTTGGGCTGGGATTTATGATTTAGCTCCTGAAAAAATGATTGCAGTTTTGAAAAAATTGGGCTTTTATGCGGTAAGTGAAACTGCCTTGGGTGCTCAACAAGTTTCTATTAAGTGTGCTGAAATTTTAAATAATTCCAAAAATGGTTTATATATTTCGAGTGCATGCCCTGTAATTGTTGATTATATTAGATTATATAAACCCAAGTATGCTAAAAATATTG
>JBJFBU010000124.1:0-7941 GCA_051888595.1 Candidatus Gastranaerophilaceae bacterium
TAATTCCAAAACTTTTTTTGCTCTTGGTGTAAAAGGAATTTCAACAGCAACAAATCCAGAACCTCTACCGATAATTTTTTCAACTTCAGTACGGGCATCTTTAAGATTAACCCCCATAGATTTTAATGTTTTTGCAGCAACACCAGTACCTTCACCAATTAAGCCTAACAAGACTTGTTCAGTACCAACAAAGTTATGACCTAAACGCCTAGCTTCTTCTTGTGCAAGCATTATGACCTTAATGGCCTTTTCTGTAAATCGTTCGAACATATTCTTTTCCTTATTAATTTCCAATAGAATTTTATCTGAAATATAAAAAAGTTTCAAGTAATTTACAAAAAATTAAATTTAATGGTTGACAAAAAAAAATTATTCGGTTATATTAGAAACATAAGCGATAGGCTCCCATCGTCTAGAGGCCTAGGACACTTCCCTTTCACGGAGGCGACGGCGATTCGAATTCGCCTGGGAGTACCATTTTAAAAGCCACTCAATTGAGTGGCTTTTTTAGTGTTGATTGTAGTTGTAATTTAACGAGTAAACTGATTTTGTACGGTTAGATTGATTAATTTGTGAAAGTTGGCTGTGCGAGGGCGTTTTATAGGTCGGAAAAATCTTTTTATCCGTTCACCAAAGTACTCCGAAAGTCCCGTTTTGTACTCACTAACGAAAATGTTCTCATGATTTTAAAGAGAGATATAGCTTGTATTTTAGCGTTTATTTATTTTTGCACGGATAAAATGATTATTTCCGAAATGAGACTTTTGAAATTTTGCTCCGAAAGAGTGCCAAAATATTAGGAAAAATTTTTTCAAAATTCGTGTGACATGAAAATTTCTAATTGATTCGAAAAAGACACAAATGGCGACATTTGTGTTATAAACTTCACTTTTTAGAATTATTTTTAATGCAATAATTTAATAAAAATTAAGATTCTTTTTTTATCTTGACTTTACAAAAGGTTATACGCTAAAATGTATTACAAATGAAATATATTTCTTTTGTAATACTAAGGGACAAATATGTATAAAAACTCACCTTATAACAAATCATTATTCTTTAAAATAGAACAAATTTCTAAATACATTCAGGAAGATTACATTTCAAAATATAATCAAAAAATTACGCATGACGAATTTAGGGTTATGGATATAATCACTTATAATCCAGATATTTGCCAAAGAGATTTAGCAAAGCTTGCTCTCAGAGATTGCGTAAAAATTGGTAGAATTTTAGACAGCCTTGAGAAAAAGGGATATATCCAAAGATTTAATGACACAAAAGGCAAAAGGCTTGTCAAAAAAATGAAACTTACCGAAAAAGGTTTAAACTTTTATAAGGAAATGATTGCCAAAATTGAACCAGAAACAAATAAATTCTTAAATCAAATTTTTTTACAAAGCGAATTAAAAGAATTTAAAAATTATTTAAACAAATTAGACAAAGCACTAGCAAGCACAACAAAAGTTACAGTATAAAAAAATAAAGAAAGAAAACAAAAATGGAAAGTTGGAAGCCGAAATATAGCCCTTGGGTTACAGCGTGGCCTGTTTTAATGGCAGTATTTATGTTTGCGTTAAATGAAACCATTTCAAACGTAGCATTAGCATATATTGCAGGTTCACTATCAATAAGTATGAATGAATCAACTTGGATTATTACAAGCTATTTGATGGCAAGTGGCATTGCAATTGCTCTAGTTGGTTTTATGACAAAACTTCTGGGCAGAAAAACACTACTTGTTTGTGCTGTACTGATGTTTACCATTTCTTCTTTATTTTGTGCTTGCTCTCAATCTATGGTAATAATGGTTTTATCAAGATTTTTGCAAGGGGTAGGTGGGGGAGCTCTTTTACCTCTTGGTCAAGCCATAATTTTAGAAACATTTCCCCAAAATGAAAGACAAAAAGCAATGGCTGTATTTGGTCTAGTATTTATTATTGCACCAATCATTGGTCCTATTTTAGGAGGCTGGATTACTGAGAATTATTGTTGGCAGTGGATTTTTATTATTGATATACCTTTAGGTATAATTTGTGCCTTATGGGTTAACAAAATCGTTGAAGACCCACCATACGCAAGAAAGCAAAAGAATGTTTTAATTGATTATAAAGGCATAACATTTTTATCACTATGGTTAATCTCTATGCAAGTTGTTCTTGACAAAGGTAATGATGCAGATTGGTTTTGTTCAACTTTGATTTGCTGGTTAACTGCATTTTCTGTAATTTGTGCAATTATATTTTTTGTTACACAATTCAGTAAGGATAATAAAGAACCTCTTTTAAATTTAAAAATACTATTTGATGGAACATATTTTTGGGGAACATTTATACAAATAATATTAATGGCTGTATTTTTAGCCTCAGCAACTCTTTTACCGTCTATGTTGCAGAACCTTATGGGTTATACTTCTTATTTAAGTGGTTTATCATTGGGAACTCGTGGTATTGGAAATATAATAGCATTAGTTACTTATTTTATAATTTCCAAAAAACTTGGCGACAGAAGAATTGCTGCTATTGGTTTATTTTTTCTCGGATTAGGTAGTTGGTATTTTGGTATGATTAATTTAGAAATAAATTTATCTTCTATTGCATTTCCAAATATTTGTTACGGTATAGGAATCTTCTTTGCACTAACTCCTCTTGTGCCGCTATCATGTTGTACTTTAGATAATAAGGAACTTACAAATGCTTCAAGTTTGCAGAATTTGTTAAAAAATACAGGTGGTGCAATAGGTACATCTATTTCAACTACAATGGTTTCAAGATTTTCACAAGTTCACCAATATATGATGGTTGGGCATTTGAATTTTTCAAATAATGCATACATGGAAAAATTAAATACTTCAGTACAAACATTATCAAATAATTATGATATGGGAACGGCTTATGTTATGGCACAAGGACAAATGTATAATGAACTTATAAAACAAGCTCACTTATGGGGATACATAGATACTTTTCGTTGGTTTGCAGTTGCTACATTTTTGTTAATTCCTTTATTGTTGTTTATAAAAAAGCCAAAACAAAAATTAAATTAATATTGCATAAAACAATCAAACCAAGTGTTACGTTACATTGATTGTACTTTAACGAGTAAACTGATTTTGTACTGTTATATTGATTAATTTATGAAAGTTAGCTGTGCTATGGCGTTTTAGAGGTCAAATACGCCTAAAAAATTAAAAAATAAATTTTCAAAGTCATAGTCTTTTTAATTGATTCAAAACTTACACAATGGTCGGAATTAATATTCCAATTCTTCTAATTTAGAGTTACTCTTCCATCATTTGTTTAAAGTAAAAATTTAATTAAAAACAATTTTTTACTTTAATTTAGTTTATTTACAAGACCTTCAAATTCTGGGAACGAAATATCTACCCATTGAAATTCATTGATTTTTACAGGATTTTTTGAAATCAACCCCGCTATATACATGCTCATAGCTAATCTATGGTCATGGTATATATCTAATTCGCAATCACCTTTCAATTCTTTTTTGCCATTTATAATCATGCCATCAGGAGTTTCGTCAATTTCTGCACCAAATTTGCGTAATTCCCTCACTACTGCTGAAATTCTATCCGATTCTTTGTTTCTCAAATCCTGAGCTTCTTTTATAACTGTTGTCCCCTCTGCCTGCGTTGCTAATACAGCAATAACCGGAATTTCATCAATAAGCCTTGGAATTAAACTTCCAGAAATTTCACATGCTTTCAAATCAGAATATTTTATTCTCAAATCGCCAACTTCTTCGTTAGAAACACATCTCTTATCCAAAATTTCAATCTGTCCGCCCATTTTTTCAACAACATCCAAAATACCAGTACGAGTTGGATTTAAGCCTACATTTTTCAAGATTATATCAGAATTAGGAACAATTAGACCAGCAACAATAAAAAATGTTGCTGAAGAAATATCACCACAAATTGAAATATCACGGGCAATTAAATTTGAACGCTTAATCAAGGTTTTTTCACCATTACATTGAATATCTGCATCTAAATACTTAAGCATGCGTTCTGTATGGTTGCGTGACACATAAGGTTCTGTAAAAATAGTTTCGCCATCAGCATGCATACCAGCAAACAACACGCACGATTTAACCTGAGCGGATGCCAAACTAGAAACATAATCTATAGCAGATAATTTTTGACCATAAATTTTTAAAGGGGCTTTAAACTCATTTGATTTAATTTCTGCACCCATCATTGATAATGGTTCAATAACTCTTTTCATCGGTCTTTTTGAAAGACTTTCATCACCAAATAAAACAGAATTAAAATTTTGACCTGCTAAAATTCCTGAAAGCAAACGCATTGTTGTACCAGAATTACCACAATCTAAATCTTTCGTTGGAGCTTTCAATTTTCCATCAGAAACAATTATCAAATCTTGTTCTGCTAAAAATTCATGCTCAATACCAAGTTGAGAAAAAACTTTCAAGGTTGAATGACAATCTGCACCCTTTGAAAAATTTTTAATCTTTGTTTTACCTTTTGCTAAAGAAGATATCATAATTGCTCTGTGAGAAATCGATTTATCAGACGGAATAACGATTTCTCCCTTTAAGCCCTTTATATTTTTTTCAACAATTTTATCCATAAAAAAATTCTAACATAAACCAAATGGAGGATAAATTAAAAAATAGTCTAAAGATTATTTTTTGAAAAACGATATTAAAAACATAAGAAAACCGAAAGGTTTACTTACCTCCTCCCCAAGTCTAGTAGCCGCCATTTGGTGGCTTTTTTTTTTGCTAATTTTCATACTTGTTTTTTATATATTCAAAATTTTCAAAACGGTTTTTTATATAAAAATCATTCGCAACAACAAATGTATTTTTTATTCCGTCAATTAATTTAATATGTGCAATAACTTCATCTAATTCTTTTTCACAAGAAACTAAATAAATTTTTGGCAAGCTAAAAATTTTGATAAAATTCACTTTTGAAAGAGTATATTTTAAGATATCAAAATCATCTTCAAAAACAATTATAGCTCCATTTGTATTATCTTTAAAGAAATTAAGCAAACAACCTAATTCCAAACCGTAAATAATATATAAATTTTGATTATCATTTGGCACCGATTCAAAAATATTTATACATTCTTCAATAGGATTTTTAAAATTATTTAAGAAAACTCCATCTTTTTCTAATATCGGATATGAAGAAATAGATGACTGCACCTTAAAATTTGACTTCAAAATATGATTTGAAAGTTTGTCATAAATATCAGGAATAGATTTATTAATAAAAATAGCGTTTTGTTTTAAAATATAATCATCCATTATAGTCCATAAGCATTTTCATTCTTATAAACAAACTCTTCATATTCACTTACAGGCATTGGTTTTGCATATAAGAAGCCTTGAGCAATATCACAACCAGCATGTTTTAAAGTTTCTGCCTGTTCATCAGTTTCAATACCTTCACAAACAACAGTTGCCTTCAAATCCTTTGCCATGTGAATAACATGATTTAGTACAATAAAACCTCTTTCAGTACAAGTTGCTTCGTTAATAAATCCTCTGTCTAATTTCAGAACGTTTACAGGCAATTTTCTAAGCATATTCAAAGAAGAATACCCCATACCGAAGTCGTCCATTGCTATATTAAATCCTAATTGTTGAAGTCTAATCAATGTTGAATTAACAGCACCTTCATTATCTAAAAAAGCACTTTCTGTTAATTCTAATTCCAAGTATTTTTGCGGCACATTATATTTTTGAACTAAATTTTGAATAATTTCAACCAAATCTTCATACTTAAAGTGAATTCTTGAAAGATTTACAGAAATAGGTAAAGGTTCTTTACCTTCATCAAGCCATTTGCGAATAGTTTTGCAAGCAACTTCCCAAATATATTTATCCACATCAAGAACAAATCCATTTCTTTCGAAAAGAGGAATAAATTTGTAAGGAGGAATTAACCCTTTTTTAGGGTGAATCCATCTAACAAGAGCTTCCGAACCGCAAACTTTCATGTTTTTCATGCTAATTTTTGGTTGCAAATACATAACAAACTGATTATCTTTCAATGCTTCATGCATTTCATCTTCAATTTCTTTATCAGCTAATAAAGCTTTGCTTAAATTTTCATCAAAGAATGCAAATCTTTCGCCACTTACAAGACCCTTAACTTGTCTTTTAGCAATACTTGCTCTATCACACATAGTATTTACAGGCATATTTTTATCTGTAACCTTAAAAATACCGAAAGATGGAACTAATTTTACGTTCAATCTATATTTTAAAAGCTCATTACTTATGTCAGTAATCATAGCTATAATTTCGTCATCTTCACCATGGTATCTGAAAGTCATAGCAAAGACATCATCATTCAATCTTGCACAAATACCATTTTCAGCAATAGCTTTTGATATAAATCTTGAGATATCTTTCAAGACTTTATCGCCTTTTTTCATATTATAAACTTCATTAATAACTTTGAAATTATCAATATCCATAAGGATTATCGCCAATTTCTCATTATTATCTTGATTTTTGATTAATAATTTTTCTGTTTCAATGTAAAAACTAGTTTTATTCATCAAATTAGTAACATCATCCTGCAAAGCCATATCCATAATTAAGTTGTTTGCGTGTTGTCTAATCTTCAAATTGTATCTCGCAGCTAAAATAACTATTGTATTAATAAGCAAGAAGAAAAATATTGCATATTGCAATATCATTTTTGAGTTGTGGTTGATAGCACTAAAAGGAAGTACAGCCAATATTTTCCAGTTGTTATAACCTAAAGGAACGTAAGCTGCAACTTTTTTTACACCATTTACATCCTTAAACCAATAACTAACAGGTTCATTAGACTCTAATGCTTTTTTCCTTAATTTATCTGAAACAATTTTATTTTCAAAAACTGATTTTTTAATCAAAGCTTTAGGATTGTTATCTCTAAGCAGAATGTTGCCATTACCATCAATAATATGAACAACTGCCTCATCATTAAAAGCTGTAATATCGATAGCCTTAGTAAAATCAGAAGCATTATGAGAACCGGTTAAAATTGCAATAGGTTTGTTATTTCGCATAACTGGAACAGCAGAAATAACCATAGAATTGTCGTTATCATAATAACAATTAGTAAAATCAATAGAATTATGCCCTTTTATAGCTTCTTGAAAATACGCATAATTTTTAACGTTTATACTTGGAGTTCTACCTTCTCTAATATCATAAATTCTAGCTTCACCATCAGGATAAATAACAGCCATAGACAAGAATTGAGTATTTTTTATAGCTGTTTTTATACCATAATCCACAGTTTCTTTTTTTAAATATTTAGCTTCTTTTTCGAGGATGTGAGAATAAAGAGTTAATGTCTGAAAATCACCTTCTATCAAAATTTTAGCAGCAATTGCACTTTGTTTAGCAACTTCTTTTATATGACCCTCAATTTCTATACGTTCATTTCTTAATAACAATTGGAAAAACAAAAAACTAAGTGCTAAAAGTACAACCACAATAAAAGCTACTATTGCAACTACTCGAGCTCTTTTTTCTTTTTCAGCTTCTAACTTTGATATTATATAAGTAGACACTAATTTTCTCCAATTTCATCCTTCAACAAAATTATAAACTCATTTACTTGCTTTTGCAAGCATGGTTTATCTTCATTGTTACAAATAATAAAATCTGACAATTCAACTTTTTTATTTTGAGACATTTGAGACTGCAATCTTTCTTTTGCTTGTTCAATCGACAAAGAATTTCGTTTCATTAATCTTTGCAGACGAATTTCATCATTTGCACTAACAAACAAAACTTTATCAAACATATTTTGCCAACCTAGCTCGAAAAGTAAAGGTATTGAAACAAAAACTACTTTTTCTTTTTCATTTTTTTTTAAAATATTTAAATTTTCATTTTTAATTTTTGGATGTAGAATTTTTTCTAAAATTTCTTTTAAATTTT
>JBJFBU010000125.1:0-7821 GCA_051888595.1 Candidatus Gastranaerophilaceae bacterium
CCTTTCAAATTTTGTTTAATTAGCGTATCCACACACATAAAAATTTCTGAGTGTTCCGCCACCATTATATGAACCATAAGTAAATCCAGTTTCAGTAAAGTTATAAACACGGTCACCATTTATCCAGCTAAAAATAGGAGTACCAGCACCACCAGTGACAGCTATTGGATTGGCACATATTGTATAGTTAGTATTTTTAAAAGGTTTTAAAAATGTATATACACCCGTAGCTGGAGAAATACCGTATTGTCCCCCTTGTTCAAGCCAGTTGTCAGACCAAAGTCTGTACCAGGAATTTCCATTAATATATGTTTCTATGATTTTTGCAGATTTTGTATGACTAACTGCCGTTACTTCTTCAGAATTGTATGGAATTGTTGATACAGATTTGATTTGAGAATTTTCAATTTCTACTTTGCCAATTAAAAGTTTAGCGAAGTCTATTTTTTCTGAACCATTATATTGCTTAATTTCTTGAGGAAGTATTGATGTATTTACCCAAATATCATCAATAACCATTGAGGGTTCTTTAGGTTGGACATATATTTTATTTGTTAAAGTTGAAATTTCACCATTTTTATCGACAAAGATGTTATAAATTCCATCTGCAAAGCCATTTAAGCTGTAATTATTAATAGTTGTAATTTCTACCGTACTGTTTTGAATATTTCCAACTAAATTAGGGTAACTTCCACCGACCAAAAATGTTAATTCCAATCCTGAAAAGCTTATTAAATCAGAAAATCCATCTGTATTTACATTACCACTTTTAGCAAATAAAGATAGTTTTCCGTTATCAAAATTTGAGAGTACGTTTTTTTGTACTTCACCAATTAAATTTTCTACCTGAAGTTTAGTTATTGCTTGATTATTTTCAATTGCAGGGGCAACAAAAAAAGTTTGAGTTTCATCCCCAGATTTTATTGCTTTTGTATTTATTTCATTTTGAATAGCAGTAAAATTTTCATTAACATCCTGTGCTTTTGCTTTTGTCCCTGGGATAAAAGTATTTGGCACAATAAACCTGCTCATAAATTTCCTTTCTAAAATTTATGAACCATATAAGTTTTGGGGCAATTAGTAGAAATATTAGAACATTTTTTTTGAAAATTGTCAAATTTTGTTGTATTATGAGAAAAATTGAAAGGATATTTATGAAAGCCGTTGTTTTTGATAAAGAATTAAAGCTAGATAATAACTATGAAAAACCAATTCCTCAGGAGGGTGAAGCTCTAATCAGAGTTACTTTAGCTGGAATTTGTAATACAGATTTTGAAATAACCAAAGGTTACATGGGCTATAAAGGTGTTTTGGGTCATGAATTTGTCGGTGTTGTTGAAGATGTAAACAGTGATGACAAAAGTTTGTTAGGCAAAAGGGTAGTTAGTGAAATTAGTTATGGTTGTCATAAACCTGATTGCGAATGGTGTAATCAAGGATTAGTAAGACATTGCCCTGATAGACATACAATCGGAATTTGGAGAAAAGACGGCTGTTTTGCTCAGTATATAACCCTTCCAACTGAAATTTTATTTGAAGTTCCTGATAATGTTTCAGATGAACAAGTTGTTTTTGTAGAGCCTTTGGCTGCGGCATGTGAAATTTTGGAACAGCTGCATATTCAACCTGTACAAAAAATTATTGTGCAAGGTGATGGCAAATTGGGATTGATAACAGCATTAACGCTTAACGCATTTAATTACGATGTAACTTTAGTCGGTAAACATAAAAACAAACTTGATATTGCAAAAGCACAAGGTGTTAAAACAATTCTTTTAGAGGATTTGGAAGTAAAACCTCAATGGGATATTGTAGTTGAAGCAACTGGTTCAATTACAGGCTTTGAAACAGCTATGGCTTTAACAAAACCGAGAGGTGTACTTGTTTTGAAAAGTACAGTTGCAGGAAGCAAAGAGATTAACTTAGCTCCGATAGTAATTAATGAAATTACAGTACTAGGTTCTCGATGTGGACAATTTAAACCTGCGTTAAGATTGCTTGAAAAAGAAAGAATTGATTTTAAACCTCTTATTTCTGGAATTTATAATGTTGATGATTCAATTGAGGCATTTGAAAAAAATAAACAAAAAGATACTTTGAAAGTCTTAATAAAATTTGATTAATTCTTGTATTTAAAATAGAATGGATTTATGCGAAAGATAATTCGATTATATAAAAGTTTAAAATTATTAGATAAATACATCTTAAAACAAATAATAGAAATGTTTTTGATGGGTGTGTTTGTTTTTACTGCAATTATTTTTGCTTCAGATACATTTATCACATTGATTAAACAAATTTCAATGTATGGTATTCCTTTTAAAGTTGCATTAATAATGATTATTTTAAACTTGCCATCTGTTTTTGTTATGACAATTCCAATGGGTGTGTTATTAGCAACAGTAATGACATTGAATAGATTAAGTTTGTCATCAGAAATTACTGTAATGCGTTCTTGTGGTATTGGTTTAAACCGTATTGCAAAGCCAATATTTATTTTTGCACTTGTAATGTCATTGGCTAGTTTTTTTATCAATGAAACTATTGTTCCGGCAGCAACTAAACAGTCAAAAGATCTTGCTTTATGGGCTTTTGGACAAAAAAATATTCCAAATGGAAAACAAAATTTTATATTCAAAGAAACAGATGGTTCAACTTTAAAACGCCTTTTCTATGTGGGAAACTGTAAAGATAACACTTTGCATAATATTACGGTATTAGATATTTCAAAACCTGATACTATTCAAGTTCTCCAAGCTCGCTTGGGTGCAACTTCTCCTGAAGGTTGGGAGTTTGACAAGGGTGCAATATATACTGTATCTGATCAGGGTAATATTTTGAATACAACTTTCTTTGAACATTCTGTTGCTCAATTTGGTATGGATTTGTCTAATGAATTGGAGAAAAATGTTGCAAAAGAACAAAATTTTGCACAATTAGTTAAATATTTAGCTCAAAATCTAAATTTAGAAAAAAAGAAAAAAGATTTTTTACAAATACAATTGCATGATAAAATAGCATTGCCTGTAACAACTATCGTCTTTGTTTTAATAGGTGTTCCATTGGCAATTACACCACCAAGGGTTAGATATAATAGAGGATTTTTATTTAGTATCCTAATTATTTTCTTCTATTATCTAATTAGAGCATTATCACTTTCATTTGGCGAAGCTGGTACGCTTGTTCCATTTTTAGCAGCTTGGTTGCCAAATATAATTATTGCTTCTTTTGGTGCATACCTATATTATAAAAAAGTCTTTACAATTAATTAAAATCAATTGTAAAATAATAATATAAATATTATAATTGTAGTAAATTTAGGAGGTTATCTATGGAAATCAGTGGAATAAAAATAAATTTACCTAAAAAAGTTGATAACAAAAATAATAATAAACCGTTGGCAAATTTGAATGAACCAATACAAGATACTTTTCAATCTTCTACAAAAAAATTAAATTGTGCTGAATCAATAAATGAAATTAGAGAAATGAAAAAGGCTGATGGTACTCCTAGATTTAATGAACGTCAGGTTTTAATCTTTAGTGACTTATACAACGATGAAAAAATTGATTTTGAAGCTGTTAAGGCATTTAAAGATTCTTCTGATTTTAATATGAATACTATTTCAAAAATATATTTAATGAAAAAAGAAACAAAATCAGATAATTTATATACAACAGTAAATAAAGCTATTGAACAAATGCCAAAAGATTTAAAAGTTGTTGATTTTAAACAAAATATTTTTGAGCCTGAAAAAGAATTCTCACTTGTTGGTAGAATTTATGATTTAGATGAGTTGGAAAGAGAAGTTAATGAAACAAAAACAATTGGTACTGAAGTTAATTTCGATGCAAAAACAGGCAAGAAACTTTATGAAACAAAACAATATCTTGACCATAGAAACAATCACCAACTAGAATTAACATCTAAAACAAAAGATTATAGAAATAAAAAGGCAATTACTCAATATACTTATTATGATAAAAAAGAAGACAATTTTCTTTTTGAAAAGCAAGTTGTTGAAAAATTTGCAAAAGATGGTAGAGAACAAAGAAAAGAAATTACAACGCCATCAGAAATAAAAGGTATGTTTAATGTTCAATATAAGTACCCTGATGGAAAGGTAGAAGATGTAGTATCAGCTAAAGTTGATAAAAAAACTGGTATAAAAACTATTAAAAAAGATTTTAAATCAGAAGACGGTTCTCGTACAGAATTTTTATATGAAGATGATCCACAAGGAAATCGTATTATAGATTATAAGATTACAGATGAAAATGGAAAAGTTTTATATAAAAACTCGCAAAGTTTTGAAGTTGTTTCTGACAACAAATTCATTAGCTCAAAAAATAATTACACATACGAAATTACAACTGATGATAACAAAATAACAATAAAAGATCTTCATCATGATACTGAAACATCTATTAATTTTGAAAAAAAATGTAAAGGTAGAAAAGATGAGTTAATAAACTTGTTGAAAAAAGTCCCTGGTGAAGAATTGTTTGAAACGGTTGATAGTATCAGGAAATTAAAATGTAAGGATGATGATGTATTAGAATCTTATTTTAATCCAATTACAAAAAATATAAATATCGGTGATAATTTATTTGTATTTTTACATGAACTAGGTCATGCAAAAGATGCTCAACAACATAAGAGTATCGCTAGTAGAACGTATAATGATGACACTTTGCTATATACAGGTAATAAAAAAATCCAAGATGCTTACATGCAGGAACGTGAAACTTTCAATGAAACACATACTGAAGTTGAGAGAAGTTATATCGATTACTTTACACAAGCAAAAGGACATTATTCAAAAAGTAAATTAGGTGGACTTAAAGAAGTCATTGCAGAAACAAATGCATTAACAAATACTTATACAGATGATGCTATTTCTTGCTTAGGTATTCGTGCTCAATACTTGCAACAACATTTCCCAAAAACAATTGCTGCAATAAAAGAAGCTATGGAATATAAAAACGATATGGCTGCAATGGAATATTATGGAGAAATTACTGTAAATAAAAAAGATTAATATAAATAAAAAACAAAAATGGCGATGATTAAAAAATCATCGCCATTTTTATATGTGATTAAGAATGAATTATCTATCACGCATTTTTGCTAATAAATTCAAAATTTCAACATATAACCAAACAAATGTTACCATTAAGCCGAAAGCACCGTACCATTCGAATGATTTATCAGCCATATTATTTGCACCTTCTTCAATAACATGAAAATCGATTATAAAGTTCAATGCTGCAATTATACAAACAAATGCACTAAATCCAATTCCAACTAATCCTGATGAAAATAGCCCAGGGATACTTAAGTGGAAGAAAGATCCTATGAATTGGACAAGATAAATACCTAAAATTGAAAACATAGAAATCATTAAAACACTTCTAAATTTTTCTGTACATCTAATTACGTTTGCTTTGTATAATACAAGCATTACAAAAAATGCCATAAATGTAGAACATACAGCTTGAATAACAATTCCAGGGTATGAAGATTCAAACATGCAAGATAATCCGCCTAAAATTAAACCTTCAGAAAGGGCATAAACTGGTGCCATAAATGAAATTGTTTTTCTTGCAAACATAATTACAATGAATGAAATTATTGATAAAACAAAACCTATCATCATTAGACCCATTGCTTTATCCATAAAACCTTGTAAAAATAACATGTATTCGTAAGCACTTGTTGCAAATAGACATAAGAACAATATAAATGTTTTATTTATTGCTCCATTTATTGTCATTGGTTCGCCATTAAGAACTCTTTCATTTCCTTCCATGGCTCTTTGTGAAAATACAGGATTTGACATAATTTTTCTCCTTTTTTATTATATAAATACATTTTAGCATAATTTTGATTATAAATAAAAATAATTAATGTTTTTTTAATGTAAAATAATAATATGCTAAAAGATTTGATGTTATTTATAAATAACTACGGAAAGGATAAAAAAAGTTTTATTATACTTTTTTTGTTAGCTTCAATTTTTGTTGGTTTTTTAGACTTTATCGGAATTGGTTTAATTTATCCATTTTTTATAATTCTAATAAATCCAAATAGCTTTATTTGTTCAAAATATTATACAATTTTATCGAAATATTTTATATTTTCCGATATCCAAAAAGTTGCTTTATTTATAGGTATTTTTATTGTATTGATAATGCTTTTCAAAAATGTCATTATGATACTTTATACTTATTTCCAAAATAAATTTATAATAAATTGGAAAACGGATTTGAATAAAATGCTTATGACATATTATCTAACTGTTCCTTATAAGAAAATTCTTGAAACCCAGACATCTGAAAAGGTTTATAATTTATCTGTACTTGTTTCTCAATCTTTAGAAATTTTTGTTTTAAGATTTCTTACTCTTATAACTCATGTGATAATTACGTTATCGATTTTATTTTTATTATATTTAAAATTTAAAATGGTTGCGATTGTAAGTATTTGTTTTGTCCTACTAATCATGTACATGTTAAATAGCTTTTTTAAAAATAAGACAAAAATTTTAGCTCCAAAAATGTTAGAATATTCTCGTAAAAATAATAATCAAATTTTAGAAACTTTGAACAATTTAAAAGAAATTAGAATTGGTGCGTGCGAGAACTATTTTTTGAATAAATTTGAAGAAATTCAAAAACAAAATAATGAAATTATTTTTAAAAATGCATTTTATGCAAATATTCCTCAATATATAGTAAGTATTTTGTTAATATTAACAACGGTTATTCTAGCGATTGCAATAATTTATCAAAATTATGGAGATTTATCAAAAATAATTGCATCATATAGCTTAATCGTAGCAATAATAATAAAAATAGCTCCAGCTTTGAATAAAATACAAGTGTCTTTGAATCATATAAATACAACAAAAGATATTGTTAAAAAGGCAAATTCAGAATATAGCAAAAATAAATTTGATAAAGTTTTTGTAAATAACACAAAAGCAAATGACATAGAATTTAATAATAAAATTTCATTAGAGAACATTAACTTTAGCTATGATGAAGATAGGCAAATTATAAAAAATATATCTCTAGAGATTAAAAAGGGTGAATTCGTTGGAATAATTGGTTTGTCAGGTGCTGGAAAAAGTACATTAGTGGATATTATTTTAGGACTTTTACCTGTTGATAGTGGTAAAATATTTATAGATAATACTGAAATTACCGAAAAAAATGTATTTGCACTAAGAAGAAAGACTGGTTATGTTCCACAAGAATTAAACTACACAAATGAAACTTATAAAAGGAACATAGCTTTTGGTGAAAATGAGTCTAACATTGAAGATAATAAAGTTATTGAAAGCTTAAAAGAGGCTCAGTTGTATGAAACAATAGAAGAAAAAGGTGGAATAAACTCAGAAATAAAAGGACTTTCTCAAGGTCAAAAACAAAGATTGTTGATAGCAAGAGCTTTATATAAAAAGCCAGAAATAATAATTTTTGATGAGGCAACATCTTCACTTGACGTGAAGGTTGAGCATGAAATAACGCAAATGTTAAAAAATTTGAAGGGTAAAAAAACAATAATTGCGATTGCTCATAGGCTTTCAACATTAAAAGAATGTGATAGGTTAATTTACTTGAAAGAGGGTACTCTAGTTGATGTTGGGACTTTTGAAAGTTTATCTTTAAAGTATCCAGAATTTAAATATTTAGTAAAATTATCACAAATTTAGAAAAAAGACTTTACAAGAAAAAAAGTCTTTGATATAATGAACATACAAATATTCCTCAGTAGCTCAATGGTGGAGCAACCGGCTGTTAACCGGTAGGTTGT